>NZ_CP046073.1 GCF_017357825.1 Sulfurimonas aquatica | reverse complement strand
ATTATCTTTACGGAAGTTAGCGATGGTCTTATATCCAGGAGTGAGTCCTGCGCATAACCACATCATCTCAACATTACGTTTAATCTCACGCTCAAGCTTTCTAGAGCTTCTGACACTATTAAGATAGCCATATAGATATATTTTTAAAAGAAGTGCTGGATGATATGCTGGTTGACCATCAGAACCACCATTAGATGTAAAGACTCCTAAATCAGCTAAATCAATACTATCGACATAGCTTTCAATAGCCCTTACAGGATTATCTTCATCAACATACTCATCTAGACTGGGAGGAAAAAGAAGTTGTTGATGACGGTTTAAACCCTCTTTGTAGTTTGGCATTCTTCAGCCTTTTTCATTGATATATGACATATCTATTTTAGCTAATTAGTCGTTATAAGTGGCTTTGAGTTCTTTCACAGTCTCTGTAGGTTGTGGAGCTTTCTAAGTTTCAAACTAAATTGTTGAACTATGATATAATTTTAATGACTTTCGGTTAATGGCACAAAACTCTGGACGGTCTCTGATATATTGCTATTTATATCTAATGGGTGAATAACCTCTTTTTAATGTTGAATCAATAAGTAATTTTACTGCTGATTCCATATTTATAAATTTATTAAAGTACTCTTTTTTACTCCCAGTAGCTCTCTTATTCTTTACTCCGCCAAACTCTCTAATAAGTAGATATTGATTAAAGAGAGTGGGGTAGAGTGATATTGTGTAATATCTAATATTACTATTTACTTCTCTATAGAGAGTTATCTTATGACACTTGTCAAACCAAAGCAATTTTCCCAACCACCTTTCCGAGTATTTTTATATTTTCTAACTCATCAGGGATGATTATCTCACTATTGTAACTCTTGTTATCACTAATAAGTTCAAGAGAGCCATCTATTTTAAGTGCTACTCTTTTTACAAATAGTCCTGCACTTGATAGCATTCGTTAAAACTATGAAAATACTGCCCTTATTAACTTCTAAACTATCTTTATCAAACAGTATTGTCTCTTTATCATTAAGTGTAGGCTCCATAGAGTCACCTAAGACATTAAGTGCAGATATTGAGTCAGGATTAGAGTTATTAGACTTATAGAGCGAATCTAAGAGCTTTTTATCAATACTGAGATACTCAAAGTCTTCATCATAATTAAAACCTCCACCACCAGCACTCACATTAATATTGGTAAAGTGCTTAATCCTAGTATATTTATCCGTCTCCTCTTCAAGCGACTGTGGTAACTGATCAAATAAAACCCAGTTAATAGATATCTTCCGTTTTGCACAAAACTTAGATATCTGCTCATAAGGGATAGAGTTTTTCTTCTTTGCAATACTAAGTGACTCTTTAGATAGTCCCAACACTTCTGCAATGTCTTTATCAAACACTCTTCTAAGAGATGCACTTAGAATGTGTCCTAATCTAATAGTCATTCCTAGTGATCATCTCTTCTATCAAGAGCTCTCAGTGAAGCTAAAAAGATTTCTTGAACTCAAAATTCCAATAATAGAGCAGTACAGTATAGATGAGTGGTTTGGAGACTTGAATGGTTTGGTTAAAGATGAGGACACTCTTGAGTTTATAACAGAACTTAGAGATGAGATATTAAAAGAGTTTGATCTTCCTATTACTATTGCGGCAAGTGAATCAAAATGGATAGCTAAACTGATGACAGATAAGATAAAACCATATGGAGCATTTGTGCTTGAGAGAGGGGAGGTTGATGAGATGACACGAGGATATGATGTTAATGATTTTCCAGGAGTGGGTCGTGCAATTTCTAAAAAATTAGATACCCATAAGATTAAAACATTAGGAGAGTTAAGAGAGTATCCTAATATTCTTTATGCCTACGGTAAAACGGGTAGGGTACTCTATCATAGAATCCGTGGAACAGATAAAGAGAGAGTAATACCCTATAGTCAAAGAAGAGGCATAGGGATAAGCAGAAACTTTAAAGCCATACTTGATAGAGGTGAGATATATAGAAGAGTAGTGATACTCGCTAGGTATCTAAGTTACACTATCACAAAACTAAGTCTTAATCCAACGACCTTTTATTTTAAAATCAGATATGAGTATGGAGCTAAGGCATCGCAGTCGATTACTATCAATAGACTATTTAATGAGAACTTTCTAATAGCTCTTGCAAAAAACATGATTCACAAACTAGATAACCATATAAACTATAAGATTCACTATATTGCTATAAGCAGCTCAAACTTTGCAGATAGTGATAATCGTAAAACCTTTTCAATTCTGGAGTATGAGAGGGATTTGAAGTTTGCGGCACTTAATCAGAAACTGATAAAAATTAGAGATAAGTATGGTGTGGACGCTATTCGGTATGGGAGTGAGGGGGGGGGGTACTTAATAAACCAGCAAGTTAAGAAGATATCATAGTCTCAAGTGTCTCAAATACACTCTCACCAAGTGCATTTAGATTGTAACCACCTTCAAGCATAAAAACTTTTGGTACATCACTACAGTGCATAATTGACTCTACAATTTTTTTGATTCCCTCAGTACTAACTTGTAGTTGAGCTAAAGGATCAGCGGCATGTAAATCATAACCGGCAGAGACTAAAATAATGTCTGGTTGAAAACTCTCAATGTCATCTAAGAGATCTTCCTCATAAATAGGAAGAATATCATCATCTCCACTATAGGAGTGTAGAGGAAAATTATGAGTATATCCTTTTCCCTCATCAATTCCACACTCATCTATATAACCACTACCGGGGTAGGCTGGGTACTCATGTGTGCTAAAATAAAACACATTTGAATCATCATAAAATATCTCTTGGGTTCCATTACCATGATGTACATCAAAATCAAT
Organism: Sulfurimonas aquatica; assembly: GCF_017357825.1. NCBI lineage: Bacteria > Pseudomonadati > Campylobacterota > Epsilonproteobacteria > Campylobacterales > Sulfurimonadaceae > Sulfurimonas > Sulfurimonas aquatica. Next base: position 79,050 of record NZ_CP046073.1, on the reverse strand, counting down.
TATCATTACTTCTTCATAACCCATAAATTGAGCATAACGAGCTGTAATAGCGATATTATTGAACAAACAAAACCCCATAGCTTGAGTAGCTGTCGCATGGTGTCCTGGAGGTCGTACAGCACAAAAAGCACTTTGTATCTCTCCAGAGACAATTTTATCTATGGCTAATTTACCAGCTCCGACTGCCATTAAAGCCGCTTCATAAGATTCACTAGAGACTTGAGTATCACTGTCTATCGCCTCTTGAGATAAGCTTTTTTCTTCAATAAGTTCAATATGATAATTAGGGTGCACTTGCATAACAATATCTAAAGGTGCAGGAGATGGTTTTAAAAAGAGCAAGTGTTCACGAAGAGGCTCAATTGCTCTGAGGATAGATCGAAGTCTATTGGCATTTTCAGGATGAGATAGACTGGTATCATGTTCTAAAAATATAGGGTCGTATATAAAGGCGACGGATGACATAATGTACCTCCCGGTTTTAAAAAGTATAACATTGCTTTTAATAAAAGTAAATTATTTTGATTAAAATCATATTTGTGGGTTAATCATTCGATACAATTTATGAGATAGAAAGTTGGATTAAAAAGTATATGGGATAAGCTATAAGTAATATTATTTGTTTTGAGGAGTTTATTAAAATTAGCTATAATACAAGATTAAAAATCGAGAGGTAACCTAATGACAATACATCTAAATGCTTCAGAGAGTGTATCTCAAAAAATATTATCTTTTTTAGAGTCCCTGACTAAGCAGGGTGAAACAGTTGAAATAGTCGATGAATCTATATATAAATATGAAAAAGCTGGAGTATTGAAAGGTTTAAAGCAAATCGAGGATGGGGATGTTTATTCATCAGAACAAATACTTGAAGAATTAGATAAATAAATTAAATGAAAGTAAACTTTTCACATGACTCAAAAGAGTTTATATTCAAATTAAAAAGTCATATCTCGAATGACAATCCTTCAAGAGCCAAGTCATACACCATAAAATTAGTATCTCGAATTAGAAATATGCTACAACATCCATACATTGGCAAAGAAAATGCAACATTTGGCGATGAGAATATTCGAGAAATTATTCTCGATGGTATGAAAATTATTTATAAGATTTATCCAAATAGTGTTGGCATCGTTATGATTTATAAATATATTGACGTTGATGAATCAAATATTGAAATAGAACAATAAAGAAAAGATATTTTATTTAGCGATTTGGTTAACATAAGTTATGTAAAGTTACTATTAGGGACCGTTTAAAAATCTGTGTCAATCGGGTAAAATAACAATTACTCAAGGACACACAGATGAAGATAGAAATAGATGCAGAGCAATTTGCTCGTGATATAAAGGCTGGTAAGAGTATCAGTGGTAAAGATGGAGCATTAAGCTCTTTAATAAAGCAACTTACAGAAGCTGCTCTCTCCGCAGAAATAGATTCCCATTTAACACAAGATATCTCAAAGAACCGTAAAAATGGCTATGCCACTAAAACTATGAAAAGTGAACATGGTGAATTTGAACTTGATGTTCCAAGAGACCGTAGTGGTAGTTTTGAGCCTGAGATTGTAAAGAAAAATCAACGAACTATGTCAGGTGAGATAGAAGATAAAATACTTGCTCTTTACTCTCATGGTAACAGCTACTCTCAAATAGCAAAGCTTATCGAAGATATTTACGGTGTAGGCTTTTCTAAGGGTGCAATCAGTACAGTAACAGATAAAATAATACCTATGCTTCAAGAGTGGAAAGTTCGTCCTCTTGAAGAAGTATATCCTTTTATATTTTTAGATGCGATTCACTATAAAGTAAAAGAGGATGGAAGATATATCTCAAAAGCATTTTATACCGTTCTCGGTGTCGGCATTGATGGGAAGAAAGAGATACTTGGTCTCTATCTCAATGAGAGTGAAGGTGCTAAGTTCTGGCTACAGGTACTTACTGATTTATCTCATCGTGGTGTTAAAGATATACTCATCGCTTCCGTTGATGGTTTAAAAGGCTTTCCTGAAGCCATAAACTCAGTCTATCCTGACACAGAAGTACAACTCTGTATTGTTCATCAAATCCGAAATTCACTTAAATATGTAGGTTCCGCTAATCAAAAGCAGTTCGCAAAAGAGTTGAAGAAAGTCTATCAAGCCTTTACGAAAGAAGAAGCTGAAATTGAACTCGATAAGCTTGAAGAAAAATGGGGTAAAAAATATCCAATCGTTTTTACTTCTTGGAGAAATAAATGGGATAATCTGTCTGTATATTTTAAATATCCAGCTGATATTAGAAAAGTAATCTATACCACCAATATCATTGAGTCTGTGCATCGACAGTTCAGAACACTGACTAAGACTAAAGGTGCTTTCCCTAATGATAATAGCTTATTAAAATTACTCTATATGGGCATCCAGAATGCCTCAAAAAAATGGACTATGCCAGTTAGAAACTGGAGCTTAACTATCTCTCAACTCTCAATTCACTTTGAGGGGAGATTAGATAAAGCTCTTAATTTATGATACAATTTTAGGAATTACTCGATACTGACACAGATTATTGAACACTACCTACTATTATCAATTAAATAGACTTGTAATACTATTCTTTCTCATCTAAATTAAGCCACCAGCCAATAACATCTAAATGTTTTTGAGCAGACTCATAAAACCATTTTTCAAGAGCTTCATACTCAAGTCCCATCCCATTTTCACTCTCAAATTGCTCTTCATACTCTTCTTGAGAGTTAAACCCTTCTAGTATAGCTACTATGGAGTATCTTGCACCAATATTGTCATTGTGGTTTGATTTTAAGAGTTCCATGAAGATATTTAAAGCTATCTCTTTATCTTCATCATTTGCCCATACAAACATAGCAAAGTTAAAAATCATTCTAATGATATGCCGATTTTCAATAAATCCCCAGTTTAAAACATCTGGAAATCTTCCATCATTATCTATGAGGTCAATTGCTTTTTTAAAACCTAACTCAATAATGTTAATGGCACTTTTGAAATCTCTATCCATAAGATAATACTCATGTAGAGTTATATAGGGATCAAAGAAATTGGCATCTTTTTTAATCATTGATTTTAAAGATTTAATACTTTGTTTAATATCATCTTGCACAGGAGATTCTAAAAACTCAAAATACATCTCATTAACTTGAAATCTATCTTCATCTATAAATTCATAGACTTTACTCTCTCTTAGATAGGCCATCTTTCCACCAAGCCAAAACTCTACATCAAAAGTCTTTTGAGAAATAGCCGATGCTTTCACTCCAAAATATTGACCTAAATCTTTAGCGGTAATACCACCGCGACCGTTAAGATTATTTCTTTTCAAGTAGATGTATATAATAGAAGCAGCAAGAAGATTTGGTTTTTGTGCATCTAAAATCATTTGAGGGTTGTTGTCATTGAGTTTCTCAAACATCAAGAGGGGTTCTGGACTCACTTTTAAAAACTCAAAGCTGTATTTACGGATTTGGTGTTCTATTGTTTTGTAATTTTGTGACATAGATAGCCCTTTAATTTTATCTTATGTATTTGTGTAAGACTATATTTTGTACCAAATAGATTTGAGATATTCTATGTTCTCAATAGTAAGTTCTGTTTTTGTGCATACATGCTTATAGTAGTAGAATCAGCTTTAGTGCATAAAAAGTTTAAGCCATCATATTTATTCTCATGAGTCATTAGTTCTTCAATTTTCTCTGAAAGGTATGGCTTGTCATTAGAAAATCTTTCCTCTAATATATCTATAATTGTTTGTGTTACGTAATTCATTTTTATCCTTCTACTATTGATTAAACTGCAGGGAATCAGGAAGATTGTAGTTTAATATTAAGTATATTCACATTAATTTTAAATTTTAGCTTGGGAGCCTTTTTTATTGGTGAGACTAAACTATTTGTATCTGTACTCTTTTACCAATAGCTGCTAGAGCAGTTTCGATAGTAGCTAATGTTATAGAATTGTTTAGAGGATCAAGAAGTCTTGTAAGAGAACTTCTACTTGTACCCATTCTCTTAGCCATTTCTGTTTTTGTGATATGCTTCTCCCTCATTGATTTCGCTACTTCAAAAGCAACAACTCTTTTAATAGCTATTGCATCAGATTCCGCCAAAATATTTTCTTCTTCTAAAAAATCATCAAAAGAACTTCCAATTGCATCTTTATTTAATTTCATTTTATATCCTTCGCTCTTTTAAGAGCTAAATCAATTTCATTTTGTGGTGTTTTTTGAGTTTTCTTGATAAAACCATTCAAAAGCACCATGTAGTTATCAATAATTGTAAAAATTACCCTAGCTATACGTTTATGAGATATATTACTTCTGACCTCATAAAGGCTATTTCCTAGGGATCGTGATACTGGCATCCCAATAGGCCAACCATACTCAACAGTTTTAATATCAGAACCTATGCTCTTTTTATCTTCTAAATCTAAAGATATAAGCCATTCTCTTACTGGTTCATTACCAGCAGGAGTTTTATAAAAAACAACTTGTATTTTTTTATTCATATACTATTGTACCTTTTTTGGTTCAAAAAAACAAGACTGTTAGATTAACAGTTACAATTATCAACCAATATTTTCATCATAACTAATTGGTCCATCAACTTTGTATTAGCTTCTTTAAGAGCTTTATTCTCTTGGCGTAATTTGTGAAGTGTATTATCCTTTTCCTTGAGTCCTTGACGAAGTTCTTTAGTATCTGTTTTACTTTCAATAGGTGCAGAGTCCTCAAATAAACTTTTATAGTTAGCATAGATATTCGCTCTACTAAGACCAGACAAGGTAGCTACTTTAGATACTGTAACCTTTTCACCTAATGCTTGAAGTTCCTCTATAATGGTTTGTAAGAGCTCTGTTGTTTTTTCTTTCTGTTCACTCTTGAATTTTTTTAATGAATCACCTTTTGCCATTTAACTCTCCATCTTGATATTATCTATAATTCTTTTAATCCTATGCAACTGATACTCTGCCTTTTTTACTTCTACACCCAGAGATTGCTTCATACAATGTGCTTTATGCTCTTCTAGTCTTTTATACTCATTCTCAAAGTTTAGTAAAAATTTATCATTTGTCACAAAATCTCCACAGTTAGACATATAACAGCTTTGTACTCCTAAATGAGGGCAATGTCCTCGTTTAAAATCATAAAGACATAATCCAAAAGGTAAGGGATTAATACCATATAATTTAGAGAGATTATTTACACTTTCATTAAGCTCGTCTATATTTTTAATATTAGCAATACTTTTTTTAAAATGTTCACCTTCTGTTCCTTGAGTGATTATATTTTTAGACTCGATCATTCCTTTTATATAGCTTTCTTTGAGTTTCATCTTGCTAAGATGCACATAATGCATAGTCATCTCTATTGAAAGGTGTTTAAAGTGTGTTTGGATAACTGCAGGGTTGATATTTTGGTCTCCTACTGCAATTTTTGCAAAGGTATGGCGAAAGCAGTGTGAAGTTAGACGTATTCTTTCATTATTAGTATTTAAAAAATACTCGTCTATATTATGTCGTTTTAAAAATGGACGAAGATAATTATGATTCCATTTCCCTGATTCTAAAGTTACTGGTTTTAGACGCTCAGGGGAATCAGTCTTAAGCTCTTTTTTTCGTCTATGAGGGTAGTGTTCAATAATCTGTGTCAGTATCGAGTAATTCCTAAAATTGTATCATAAATTAAGAGCTTTATCTAATCTCCCCTCAAAGTGAATTGAGAGTTGAGAGATAGTTAAGCTCCAGTTTCTAACTGGCATAGTCCATTTTTTTGAGGCATTCTGGATGCCCATATAGAGTAATTTTAATAAGCTATTATCATTAGGGAAAGCACCTTTAGTCTTAGTCAGTGTTCTGAACTGTCGATGCACAGACTCAATGATATTGGTGGTATAGATTACTTTTCTAATATCAGCTGGATATTTAAAATATACAGACAGATTATCCCATTTATTTCTCCAAGAAGTAAAAACGATTGGATATTTTTTACCCCATTTTTCTTCAAGCTTATCGAGTTCAATTTCAGCTTCTTCTTTCGTAAAGGCTTGATAGACTTTCTTCAACTCTTTTGCGAACTGCTTTTGATTAGCGGAACCTACATATTTAAGTGAATTTCGGATTTGATGAACAATACAGAGTTGTACTTCTGTGTCAGGATAGACTGAGTTTATGGCTTCAGGAAAGCCTTTTAAACCATCAACGGAAGCGATGAGTATATCTTTAACACCACGATGAGATAAATCAGTAAGTACCTGTAGCCAGAACTTAGCACCTTCACTCTCATTGAGATAGAGACCAAGTATCTCTTTCTTCCCATCAATGCCGACACCGAGAACGGTATAAAATGCTTTTGAGATATATCTTCCATCCTCTTTTACTTTATAGTGAATCGCATCTAAAAATATAAAAGGATATACTTCTTCAAGAGGACGAACTTTCCACTCTTGAAGCATAGGTATTATTTTATCTGTTACTGTACTGATTGCACCCTTAGAAAAGCCTACACCGTAAATATCTTCGATAAGCTTTGCTATTTGAGAGTAGCTGTTACCATGAGAGTAAAGAGCAAGTATTTTATCTTCTATCTCACCTGACATAGTTCGTTGATTTTTCTTTACAATCTCAGGCTCAAAACTACCACTACGGTCTCTTGGAACATCAAGTTCAAATTCACCATGTTCACTTTTCATAGTTTTAGTGGCATAGCCATTTTTACGGTTCTTTGAGATATCTTGTGTTAAATGGGAATCTATTTCTGCGGAGAGAGCAGCTTCTGTAAGTTGCTTTATTAAAGAGCTTAATGCTCCATCTTTACCACTGATACTCTTACCAGCCTTTATATCACGAGCAAATTGCTCTGCATCTATTTCTATCTTCATCTGTGTGTCCTTGAGTAATTGTTATTTTACCCGATTGACACAGATTTTTAAACGGTCCCTCTATGAGAGAGTATGTAAAATAGATATTGATTTTCATCAGCCTCTCTTCGTAGTGGTTTACTAAGTTCATCTAGTTTAAGTATAAGCTCATAAATTGATTTAGGAATAAGTATTTTATGTGCAGCAGCTTCTGCTTCTGTCTTTTGGATAAAAGCATTTAGCCAATACCTTTCTTTATCATCCTTCTCAACACATCCTGTTTTAAGATACAGTATCTCTGATATTCTAAGTCCTGTATGTGCCCCAATAAGAATAGTAAATTTTGCATTATTTATTTTATAAAGACCTTTACTCTTACCACCTTGGATATACTGGGTAATATCATCTTCACTCCAGGCTTTATCAATTATATTTTTCCAAATAAATAATGGTATAGCTTTATCATGACTACCATTGTCTCTTACTCTCTGTTTTAATTGATTTTCTCCCCACCAGTCCCATATGGATATCTCTAATTCTATATGTTTATTTGGTAAGTTTGGAAACTCCATAGCTTGACCAACATTAATTACCTGAAATAAAAAATTCGCTATTTTTGTTAAACCTTTTGCTGATTGCTGCCCTTTATAATAATGCTCTTTTAGCCACATATTAAAATCTATAAAATATCGGGTGGTAAATATTTCAAGAGAATCAAATTGTTTCTCCCATAAATAGTCCATAATTTTTGAAATAGCACTATTATATTCATCTGCAACAGTAATGGCTTTTACCCGTCCTAAATGGATATAACAGTAACGCTTAATAGGATCTATTAGTAAAGGCATTTTATGAAGTAATCTAAAGTCTAAATTTCCTGTTGCATATACACCGGTTCTCTTATTACTCATTAATACTTTTAGATTCCAAACATCATCAGTAAAATATACATTTTCTATAATAGGAAAGTTCCAACTATCTGATGTCTCTTTTGGGAGAGGGGATAAGGCTGCTGAATTCATCTTTTCTCTCCAAAAGATTCAAGCTTTTCAATTAGAGCACCAACTAACTCTTTTTCAAACTCAAGATGCTGAAGTAATGAATTACCGTAAACACTTTCTCTTTGTATTTCATCTTCTTTTTGTGAATACAGCTCTTTAAAGTAGGGGAGAAACTCTGGAGTTGTAATCATTTTAGTACAACCATAACAATTTCCCTGTTTTTTAAATGTATCGCATATGTACTCTTTATCACTAGTCATTGTCGTATTAAGACAGTAACCATCAGCAAGCCTTAATGACTGTTTTTCACTATAGTCGCTATTTAATAAAAGAATATCATTAGTATTAGATAGTATATTCATATGCTCAAGAAGTCGTGAAACCTCTGTAATATACTCTTCTTCTTTAGTTTTTATATAATACTGCATCGTTGTACGCTTGTACTTATGGTTAAGCATCACTTGTGTTGTCTCTATTGGTGCGCCGCTACTTTGCAAGTTAGTTGCTAAAGTTCTCCGAAACATATTTGAAGTTAAATGTACAGGTGCTTTATTCTCATAATGTATAGTATGTTTTTTTACAAACCAATTTAATAAATCTGCTTGATATGCGAAAAATAGTTTAACTTCCTTCTGTTTATTCTCTTTTATAAAAATCTCTTTATAGCTACTTTTTAGTCTTAATACTTCTGTATGTGTTATTAATAAAGAGAGTGCCTTGTATACGGGAAATTCAATAGCGGGAACTATAACAGCCTCCTTAGATTTATGGTTCACATAATACAAATCATATTTGTTATCCTGAGCACTTTGTTTTAAACAATCTTCCTTTAATGAAACTATGTCACTAGAGCATAGTCCATAGTAGAATAAAACAGTTATGTAGGCCTTTGCATATACATCCTTCTCAACACGAAGAGCATTTCTTATCTGTTTTAAGACATAGTCCGAGATTACAGCTGTTTTAAGAGTGTCATTATTTCTTTTAAAGTTTGATTTTATAAATATCTGGAGTGATGGAGATTCATAAGGATAGTAATTGTATAACCACTTCGAGAAACTTTTAAAAAAAGTATATACAAGACGTTGCGAGCTTTGCGAAAGAGGTTTATTGGCTTTGGTGAGCGTTGTTGCAAGGAATGCATATAATTCTTGCACAAGAGGATAAGAGAACCTAGATAAATCTTTTACTTCTTTATAAAGTAAAAATTTAAAAAAATAAGCCATCATCTTTACCTCTGTGTAAAGTGATGTATCTGTTTTAGCGTGCACCCGTTTTAAATGTAGAATATACTCATAGTGACGCCGAACAATAGCTTGAGGTTCTACTCCTTTATAGTCAATATATTTTTCTCTTTTTGCAACAGTAAGGATAAATGGTTGCATTAAACATCTACCCCATAAGTTTGATAAAAAGGTATTAATTCCTTAACAATATCCTCTTTATTAGCAATTTCTATATATATGCTTGTAGAGCTTATATGTGAATGCCCAAGTAGTTTTCTTAATCTCTCTATCCCAACTTTATTACGAGCCAAAGTAGTGGCGAATGTATGTCTAAAATCATGTGGTGAAAAATATATGTTTGTATTTTTTCCTATTTGACGACACCGTTCCCATACCGCTTGATAACTAAGAGGTTTTCCTAGAGTTCGATGAAATTCTGAAATAAAAAGATAATTATGCGTCATCTCTTTTTGTTCATAAATAGGTAACCAGGTATCTTCATAATAATCATTAAGCTTTTGCATTAACTGCGAGGGGATGAAGAGATCGCGTATCCCTGTTTTTTGTTGTCGTCTACTACTGCCTTCACGATAGTCATCTTCATTGGATGTCATTTTAAGCTCTTGAACCTCTAATTTTACCTTTACTACTCCAATTGCATCTATCTCAAGGCTTAGGGCCTCTCCTATACGAATACCTGTAAAAAGTAATAACTCAAATAGTAATCTATCTCTCTGAAGTGTTGTTGATTCAAGAACTGTTTCTATTTGCTCTTTAGAGAGGACTCTTATACCTTTATCAAACTCTTTAATTTTAAAGGAGCTCTTTTGAATGAGACCATTTTGGGTATGTTCATAAAAGCTTTTATGTTTATGAGTAGGGCGTTTAATAGTTTGTGAGGCATATTTAAATGGGTTCTCGATGTTATACATAGCTTCATGGAATTTATAAAAATCTTTGATGGTAGATACTATGCGGTTTACTGTTTTAGCACTTCGCTTACTAGTGATATTTAAATGCATCATGTCAGCATTACTTTGGGGTAACATTAACCAGGCTATAAAATCATTAATATGTTTGTAGGTTATTGTGGCATAGACCAGTTTATATTTTTTTAGAAAATCATAATAAATTTTAAGATCATGTCCTTTACTAGCTACAGTATTAAAAGCTAACCTCTTGATCAATAATCTACTTTGAAGATATACAAATACTTCATCAACAATTTTATAGTCATCATCAAATAAACAGACATAATTATTTACAATGATAGAGTCATCATTTAAACTCATTGAGTAATGCTGTTCATTCACTCTTAAATACATCTATTCTTCCTACATCAATATAGTTGACATATGTCTATCTTTATATAATAGAGTGTCAATGATGTATTATAGTCCTATATAGTTGTATTGTCAATTATATAAATTTAATTATTTATACTTTACATAACATAAGGTATATTCTCTTGAAAAATAAATACTCTACCCTTTTACTTTTTACTTATATCTTCAATTATATTAGTGGTTGTAGATATAAGCTCATTTATATCATTTTGACAAATTTCAAATATAGTCTCTGCATCTAAGTCAAAATAGTGATGAGATAAAATATCTCTAATCCCTTTAACTTGTTTCCATGGAATGTTTGGATAATTTGTCAGTAGTTTATAATCAGATAATTTATCAACATTTTTAAAGCCTTCGCCTATAGCAATTAATCTCATTGAAACACTATCAAGTTTTAAGAGTCCATCCTCTTCATCTAAGAAATCATCACTAGATTTGATATCGACACATCTTTTAATAATTAACTCTAGTGATATCTTAATATCATCAAGAGTTGATAAAATCATTTTATCCTTATCACTAAGCATAGATCAAATCTTTATTAATCATCTCTAAGAAAAAAGGCTTCATATTTTTATGTTCTCTGATAATATCGACTTTTGTATGTAGGTCCTCTTCTATTTGTTCTTTGATAGCTATCATATCAAACATATTAGGTTTCATCTTTACAAAAATATCTACATCACTTCCTGGAGTTGCTTCATCTCTTGCATAACTTCCAAACAAGCCAATTTTTTCTACATTGTATTTATTATGGAACTCATTATAATGTTCTTTTAAATAATTAAGTACATCATGCTTTGTCATAATTAACCCCATAATTTTTCATATTATATCATTTTCAATATATTAAATATCAAATGAACAGCGAATTTATGAGGATAACTCTATTTAATTTCTTTTAAATACTCTTCTAAATCCCTGTTTATATTATCTTGTATCCATTGTGGCTCAATAACTTTAATATGTGGAATCCAATATTTTACTATTGGGAGAATATAAATATATGCAAAGTAATTTTCTTGAAGATAAACTACTTAAATATTATATATTTGTAATAAAATAAAATAAAAGCTATAATTACAAATATATATTATTTAAGGAATTAGGATGTCTGATAAGGTAAGTGTATATCTTTTTGACAAGCACATAGCTGATGTATTTCAAGTTGATGATAGAATATACCTACGGCAGTTTGACAATGGTGCACACTTAGCTAGTCCAATATCTATTGTAAAAGATATAGCTGATATAGAGACAACTTCACTGATTTATTTAGACAGAGTAGCTGGATTTATCAGTGACTCTCTTCCTGGTAGTTTTGGAGAAGAAATTTTGGATAATTTTTTTATGCAAAATAGTTCTGGAATAAAGCCAACGATTATAGATAAACTACTTTTTATAGGAAATCGTGGCCTTGGTGCCATAGAATTTAGGCCTGCACATATAATTAATGACAATACAAATACAATACTCTCATTAAAAGATATTTATGATGAAGTGAAAAAACTAAAAAGAGGCGATGATTTTAAATCAATTCATGATGCTTTTTTAGTTTCAGCACACTCTTTTGTAGGTGGTGCTAGAAGTAAAGCAGTGGCATCAATTAACTTAGAGTCAAACGAAGTTTACTTTGGTGATAGAACAAAAGAGCCACCTATTGGGTTTATCCCTGTAATTATCAAATATGATGATACCCAAGGTGGGGATGAAAACAAATCAACCTACTCTAAATTAGAATATATATATTATATATTGGCAAAAGAGTCTGGAATAAACATGAATGAGTGTTATCTTATTGAGTCTAACGGCAAACATCATTTTATTACTAAAAGGTTTGATGTAGAAGGAAGTAAAAAGTTTCATGTTCACTCATTAGCGGGACTACTTCATGTTGATTATAATATTCCTAGAAGTTTGGGATATGAAGAACTTTTCAGAGTTGCAGTAAAACTAAATGCAACTACAAGTATAAAACAACTCTTTTTACAGATGCTCTTTAACTATATGTTTGTTAATCAAGACGACCATGCTCGTAACTTTTCTTTTATGTGCAGTAGTGATTATAAGTGGCAAGTGACACCAGCTTATGACCTAACATTTGCTAAAGGTGTAAAGCAAACCAAAGAGCATCAGATGACACTTTATTCAAAAGCACTTTCACAGATCCAACTTCAAGACATAGTAAATGTCGCAACTGAGTTTTCAATAGATTTAGAGTTTGTCAGTAGTGCTATAGAGACAATGAAAAATTTAAGAGAAAATAAACTTAGAGTTCTAATGAATCAATACAAAGTCTCTAAAAAGAAACAAGATCAAGTTTTACAAGAAGTAATGCAAAGAGATTTTCAAGGAGCACTAAATGAGTAATGCCCTACTCTCAAAACTAAAAGAGTATGAAAAAGATGCTAAGCATACAAAGAAACAGAATGTTAATATTGATGCATCATTCGCAACTTTAACAGATGAGGAGATTCTTTTAGTTTTGGCGCATCGTGCAAAAAAACTCCGTATAGAGAATAATCTCAAGCAAAAAGAATTTAGTAATGGAGCCCAACTCTCCTCTTCCACTACCTACTCTAACTTTGAACAGACAGGAAAGGTATCTTTAATTAATTTCATAAAAATAGTGAGAAATTTTGGTAGATTATCTGAGTTAGAAGGTTTACTAAAAAGTACTCTATCCTCACAGATAGACTCTTTTGAGAAAGTTAAAAGTGTCAAGAAAAGAATTCGTTAGACTTACATAATCCTAAATTCTCTTTAAAATTATTATCCTACTCTAAAGGCCTAGAGTGATATTATTTTCGAGTTCTTTTACTAGGCTTTTATCTAGTCCATATTGATGGATTAACTTAAGTTTATCATTAAATGAATCTATCACTTCATCTATATAATTATTCATTTCTTTTTGAGGTAAAGCAACTTTTTCTCCAACACGAAGTAGATCCTTTCTTGTTATATCTTTATTCTTTTTATTCACAGATAAAAAGTGTTCTCCAAATGTGGCTGGTCCAGTGTTGTATACAACATCATATATAGGAGATATACTCCAAACCCCATCGTTAGTCATGTTAAACGATGTATTCTTAAGATGATCATCACAATTAGCTCCTACTATATTTAAAACCATTCGTTTATACATATCTTGAACCTGTGTCATATCTCTTGTAAGTTGCTGTGTCATAACAAGTAGATTCTCATAAGAAAAATTATCACTCTCCATATGACTTAAGTGGTGCAAACCAGAGACTGTCGCTTGGTGAAGTTTTTGTGCTCCAACTCTATCAAACCGCTTAATTGCAAAATGTACTTCAGTACCTACATGAATTAGTTCAGTTGTTGGAGTGAGTATGCCTGATTGTCTTGCTATGTCTTGATATAATTTTTCTAAAGTTGTTACTTGTGAATCTTCTTCATCAAACTTGATTATCCATGCTTGTAAATCTTTGGTTGCATTTCTAGTATGTCGGTTATATGTCCATAAAGGGAGATTTTCTCCCATATAAACTTAAATTAGATTAAGTTTACTTTTCGAAACTTCAATAGCTTGGTTTAATTTAGCTTGTAAAATTTCTTTTGAAGGTAATACTGTTAGATATTCAGCAACATGAATATTGCTTTTATCTAATTCTAAAAGCTCTATTTGTTCCTCTTTCTTGCCAGTGCATAAAATAATACCTATAGGGCTTCCTTCATCTTCTTGTTTTTCATATTTGTTTAACCATCTTAAATAGAGTTCCATCTGACCTTTATATTCAGCTTTAAAGTCACCTATTTTCAAGTCAATAGCAATAAGTTTTTTTAATTTTCTATTAAAAAAGAGTAGATCAATATAAAAATCATCATTATCAAGTTGAATCCTTTTTTGTCTTGCAACAAATGTAAAACCATTACCAAGCTCAAGTAAAAAATCTTCTAGCTGCTTTAGTATTGCATCTTCCAGATCTTTTTCTAGGTACTTATCCTTGAGATCTAAAAAGTCCAATAAATAGGGGTCTTTTAATAATAAATCTGTATGAAGATTTCCATTTGAAATATTTCCAATTTCATGTTTAATAAGCTCATCAGGTTTTTTAGAAATTGCTGTTCTTTCAAATAACATTGAGTTTATTCTTTCTTTAAGCGTTCTAACACTCCATCTGTCATTTTTACTCATTTGCAAATAGAAATCTTGTTTTAAGGGATCTTTAATTGGAAGCATAATCAAAAAGTGACTCCAAGACAATTCTCGTGACAGTGTAACGACCATCTCTTTATCAAATGTTTGTGAAAATTGAATCATTCGTCTTAAATTCTTCTCTTCAAAACTACGTCCATACTCTAAAACTAATTGTCGTGACACTGTTGCGACAATTGACTTACCATATTCAGCACGAGATTTTTTTAGCACTTCTATGTTGATTTTATTACCAATGTCCCAATACATCAATGTTAAAATATTATTTACATTATTAACAGCTTGCAGCTTTGATTTACTGATAAGAGTTTTCAAATCACTTATAAAGGTTTTATCAATAGATTCTATATGATTATTTTTCAAGTACTTTTTCTCCAAATTCACGTAATTCCCCATTAGGAGCTACATAACGATATAAAGTTGGTCTTGTAATGTTCAACTCTTTACAAAGCTCACCAACACTGGTATCTCTATTTTTCATTGCCACTTGTGCTAATCTCACCTGTGATTTGGTAAGTTGGAATTTTCTTCCACCTTTTTTACCTCTTGCTCGGGCAGCTTTTAATCCGGCAAGTGTACGTTCACGAATCAGTTCTCTCTCAAATTCTGCAAAAGCACCAAATATTGAAAATATCATTTTACCAGCTGGTGTTGTTGTGTCTATATTTACACCTTCGCCGGTTAAAACTTTAAAGCCCACACCTCTTTGATTAAGATCTTCAATCGTTGAAATTAGATGTTTTAAATTTCTACCTAAACGATCTAATTTCCATACAACTAAGATATCATCTTGCCTTAAAGCTTTTAAACAATTTTCTAATCCAGGTCTACTGTCTTTTACACCAGAAATTTTGTCAGTGTAGATATTTTTAATATCTACACCTGCTTCAATAAGTGCATCTAATTGTAAATCTAAGACTTGAGAATCATCAGCTTTTGAAATTCGTGCATATGCTATAAGCATTTTTACCTTCTTCATAAATGTTACATAAACCTTCGTTTAAATTACAACCCTATTTTATACTAAAATATATTGATATACTATTAAACAATCCGTTAATTATTCTATATTGCATAACTACTATATATTTTAATTATGAAACATAAGGAGTTTACATGCCAATTTTGTCAATTTTATCTAAAGTGGAACAAGCACAATTTGAGTCAGAACCAAGTTTCTCATTAAAGGAAAAGAACTATTTTTTCAAGATTCCACAGATATTATTAAGTGATTTAAATACAACAAAAAATAAAGTACTCATGACTTTATTATGGGGGTATTTTAAAGCCAAGAATAAATTCTACATGGAATTTTCTCAAGTAGAGAATTTAAAATTTCTGCGTCTTTTATATAATCGCGAAGAGGCTGTTGATACCACTTTTGCTTTAACTACGACATACCGATATAAAGAAATAATAAAAACTTATTTAGGGATTCATGATTACACTCAAGAGATGAAAAGTATCCTCCAAAAAGAAGCAAATAATCTAGCGAACAACTTTATTCATCGTAAAAAGATATTTTACACCTTAGTTGCCTTATCTAAAAAACTAAACATTGAAGTTCCAAGTTATACAGAGCTTACACGAATAATAAGCACTGCACTTAACACCCAAAAGAGTGACATTCTCTTTAAACTAGAGTTTCTACTTCATGATGATAGATTAAAAGAGCTAGATGAATTTTTGGTTAAAGAGAAGTCCTCTAAAAATAGATATAAAATTGCCTACTTTAGAAAGCTTGAGCATGCTACAACAAAAAATAAAATGCTCCTCAGTTTGGGAAAATTTAAAACTATACAATCAAAGTTCACTATCTTAAAAGAGATTATTGAAACAGTAGGCATCACTCCAAAAATAGCACAGTACTATGCAAAATGGATAGAGAAATCCCAAACATCACAAATAAATCAGACGAATAAGCTCAATCAAAAATTCACTCTCCTTTCATTTATTTATCATCAGTATCTTATCAGAAATGACAATCTAATTGACAGATTTATCTCAACAGTTCAAACAGCCAAGAACTCTTCATTTAGAGCTCAAAAAGAGTTTAGCTTTGAATTAGAACCTCAGAAAAACAAGATTATTCAATCACTTGAAGAGATGCATCTCTCACTAATAAATGAGATGGAGTTCATTTTATCTGATGTTAAATTAAGTGCTCCAAACAAGGTTCTGCAGATGGAAAGTCTACTTGAAACACAAACTCAAAAGAGCACTCAAGTCCTTAATGATAAAAAAGTGCTTGACTCTCTCATTGACAATAAATATGAGTTTATAGAAAAGAAGTCTATATCATTACAAGGTAAGCTTTCAGGGATTCTAAAAGCTATAGAGTTTGATGAAGCCAATTCTAATAAAAATATTATTGCTGCTATCAACTATTTTAAAAATAGCTCTTATATTAGTTCAACTGCTCCAAAAGAGTTTTTAGATGAAGAAGAACGGATAACAATATTTGAGAGTGGTAAATTTAGAGTATCACTTTATAAAGTATTACTCTTTTTTCATGTGAGTGATGCTATTAAAAATGGTACACTCAACCTCAAGTATTCCCTTAAATATCGAAACTTTGAGGACTACCTAATTGATAAAGAGGAGTGGAAAGAGAATAATGAATCGTTCATAAAAGTTCATGAATTAGGGCATTTAAAAAAGTATGAAATATTTATTGCTCCAATCAAAGGAAAACTCGAAAGTAGTTTTAAAGAGTCTAATAGAAAAATTAATAAAGGATTTAATAGTTATTTCACCTCTACAGAGAGTTCATTTATCCTAAAAACACCAAAATTGGTGAGAGATGAGAATGAAGAATCCATCTCTAAATATTTCCCTGCTCATGAATATATTTCTGTAATTGATTTACTACACTCAATTAATGAAGAGGTGGACTTTTTATCCTCATTTCATCACTATAATCAGAGTAAGTCAAAGAGTAATCATAATCTATTATTAGCTGCACTTCTTGGCTACGGATGTAACCTTTCACTACCAAAAATTGGGAAAATATCTAAAGGTATTAATGAGAACCAACTTGATAATATCAAGACATGGTACTTAAGTGAGGAAAACACTGACGAAGCTAACAATAAAATTATAAGCTTTATGGATACATTAGAAATAGTAAAAGTTATGAGAGCTGATCAAGATATAAACCACACCTCTAGTGATGGTCAAAAATATAATATTTCTCAATCAATTGACTCAACAAACACGGGATACTCTTTTAAATACTTTGGTACTGACAAAGGTGTTGTAGCTTATACCTTCTTAGATGAATCCCACAGGCTTTTTCATTCTCAAGTTATTAATGTAAATGAGCGTGAATCAGGCTATGTTATTGATGGTCTAATGCATAACAATGCTGTTAAGTCAGATATCCATTCTACTGATACACATGGTTTTACTGAGGTGATATTTGGTTTAACGAATCTTCTTGGCTTTAGCTTTGCACCTAGAATTAAAAATTTCAAAGATCAACAGCTCTATGGCTGTAATAGTCCAAAACATTACCATAACTTAGGTTACAAACTAACACCTAAACGAAAAATTAATGAGAAACTCATTAGTGATAATTGGGATGAAATGTTAAGATTTATAGTAACTATAAAAGAGTGTAAAACAACGGCAACACAATTGCTAAAGAGACTAACATCTTATTCTCGTCAACATAAGCTTTACACTGCACTCAAAGAATATGGAAAGATTATAAAAACAGATTTCTTGCTTAACTATATTGATGATGTGCAACTTCGCCAAAGAATTGAGAAGCAACTCAATAAAGTTGAAGCCTCTAATAAATTTTCCAAAGCCGTTTTCTTCGGAAATAGCTCTGAATTTACAGTAGCAACAGTTGAAGAGCAAAATATTGCGAACAACTCTAAACGACTAATTCAAAATGCAATTATATTGTGGAATTATATGTTTATCACCAAGAAAATACAACAGGCACCTAATCAAAAAGAAAAGGCTGAAATCATTACAGCACTTAAAAATAGTTCTATTGTTCACTGGAGTCATATTAATTTTTATGGGGAATATGATTTTACCCGTTCTTCTAAGAGAATTCACCGTTTAATTGCTCTTGATGAGACGAAAGGTTATTTTAATGCTGTAGCTAAAGAAAAATAATTTAGATGGTTTGTAGGAGGAATATGAGCAGTGCCTTTTTCCTAATTGTGATTTCTTAAAGCAGTTTAAGTTTATATGGGAGAAAATCTCCCTTTATGGATTTATACCCTGTTTTTGAATTAACGATTAAATGACTTGTATTTTTAGAGGTGCCCATTTTTATATCATTTAAAAAATAGTTTATTTAAACTTTTTATAACATAAAAATTAATATAATGATTATATCGATTTTTAAGGAAAAATATGAAATTATTGAAATATATAGGTATTGCATATTTAATAATATTTATACCAACAATCTCAAGTGCAATTGATGACTATTATTGCTTTAATAATCCTGGGACGCCTGAGTGTAATGTTCCCGTTGAACTGTTAACAGATCCAACCTATACATCTTCGTCTTCTCAAGCAAAATTTAATGCTTCTTATGTAAGTGCAATAGTTACTAGTGGAGGTTCATTTATACCTGGATCGTCTTCTGGCACTAAATCATCTACATCAACAGGATCCATAGCTCTTAATACAATTATCTCTGACGATAATATGATTAATGTTTATCCATTTTCATTGTTCATTACTAAAAATTTATTATTTGAAATCACCGTCTCAAGCATTAGGTCTAAAGAACATGATATGAGTTATGGCGATAGTTCTTATGGATTGAAATATAATTTTCAAAATATACTTGCAATAGATTCACTTACAGTCGGAGCAAATTTTACTATTCCTACTGGAGATAGAGATAAAGGTTATTCATCACTTACGAATAGAGTCTCATTAAGTCTCGCATTAAAAAAATACATTCAAGAAGACAAGCTGTACTTTAGTGTCAATACTATGTTTGTAACTGAGATTAATGAACCTATTTATGGATTATGTACGACTGAATATATAGAATATGGCGATAGTGCAATGGTTACAGCTATACTTGGCCAAAGTCTACTAAATAATCTAAGTCTCAATATTAAGTACATACTGAACTCTATAAGTTCTACCACTATCTCTGATGTTAAACAAGACGATGCTGTGATTTATCAAGATATCGCATTTTCAGTTGACAGTTCTATCTTTAATATTCCGTTAAGTTTTGGTTATCTTATTCCTCATCGTGAATTTTATGCAGATGGAATTGCGGACCAACCTAGGAGAAGTGATAGTTTCTTCTTCTCTATTTCTAACCCATTTTAAGGAAAATTACATTGAATTTTTATAAAAAACTAGCAATACTAATACTAATACTTTTTACTATTTTAGGTTGTAGTAGCGATGACGAATACTGTCAAGAACCTTCACAAGAAGTAGAGTATTCATTTTCACCCTACTCACACCCTAAAGAAGTGACATATAACTATAACTTGAAAAGTTATGAGTTAAAGTCTATCGCATTTACTGATGATGTCGTAGATGTCCACATAGATAACAACAATATAGGATATGTGGCAGGAAGACTTAATGGGGTCCATATTGTTTCAAATATCGATTCAAAAGACACCTCGCATATTGTATTAGAACAAACAATAAATGTTGGAGGGTTAGTACATTCAGTAATAAAAGATCCAAATAAAGGGATTTTATATGTAGCTGCACAAAATGAAGGTATAAAACTCTATACGTTTAATGAACTTGATCTTTCTGAACCGGCTGTTTTATCGGCTACATATAGATTTGAATCAGATGCAATGAGTATTGCTTATATATCTGATGGCTACATAGCAGTTGCTGGAGGTGAGAGTGGAATTCTTTTTTTAAAGGTTGAAGCAGACAACACGATGACGCTTGTAAAAACTGTAGATACAGATGCATATGTACATACAGTAGATCATGAAGGAGATTTAGTCTATGCCACACTTGAGAATAAAGGTAGTATAGCGATAAATATTTCCAATCTTACAAATATAGTTTTAGAAAAAACATTTGATTCAAATAAAACAATTAACGCTTCAATGGTAAGTGGTGACTATCTCATTACTGCAAATAGAAATAGTGGTATAGAAATATTTAACAAAAACACTGCGGCATTAGTAAGCAGTGCTGCAGTAGTGGATCAAGCGATTGACATATACCCTTACGATGATAATGCTTCTACTAAATATGCGGCTATTGCAGACAATAAAAATGGAATAACATTTTTAGAACTTACAGATATATTAAATCCATCCATTGTAAAAAATGCTATTCTAGGTGGTGATGTTGACAGCTTCGCATCTGGACTTGTTATTAAAAACGGTTTAGCATATATTAGCGCAGGTCCCAATGGGCTTAGAGTGGTTGACATTAGTAAACTCTACATAAATCAAGCACAATTAGTTGATTCCCCTATTGAAGGTATTACATACAAATGTAACAATGGTATCTCTGGTAAAACAGACATAGAAGGAAGATATGTATACGATGCAAACTGTCAAGAGATGGAATTTAGCATTGGTGGCGTTAAGCTAGGCTCCATTTCCAAAGAGAAGATAAATAAGGATGGAGTGCTCTATCCAGCAGAGCTGTTAGGTCTGGATAGAAACAACACTACGAACCAAAAATTAAAAGATTTTATAAGATTTATTCAGTCACTTGATGATGACTCAAATCCAGATAATGGTATAAATATCACTCAAGCCACTACTCAAGTATTGGAGTCAAACGATATCGATTTACTTGGAGTAAATACGACTTATGCAGATTTGGACATTCTGGTTCAGAAAATTGGAAAAATATCTATTCCTGAATCTTACGCAGTTGCTCACTATGAAGAAACATTAAGAAGAGAAATAGATTCAACTGTTGACACAGTGCCTCCAAAGCCAGCTAAAACTACTTTAGGGAGTATTGCGAGATTAACAAACAAACTAATAAACACTATATCTATCACTGGAGAGGTTGGTAGTAAAGTTTTTATAGATGGAGTTGATGGTGGGCTAATTATTCCCACTTCTAGAGTCGTTGACGTAAACTTAACTCTTATCAACATAGATGGCGAGTATACCATTGACATAACTTTAGTAGACAAACTAGATCAAGTAAGTGATCCACTTACTATAGAGTTAGAATTAGATACGGTTACCGATAAGCCGACAATAGACTTAGCAAGCATATCTGACAGTGGTGTCTCTAATAATGATAATATCACCAATATATTAAGACCACTAATTATAGGAACAGCTGAAGCAGGTGCCACTATAACACTATTAAAAGATATGGTTGCGCTTAGTGCAACTACTGTTGAGAATAACGGCACATATGTTATAGAAGTGCCATCGCTGCAAATGGGAGAGTATGATATCGCTCTGCAAGTAAAGTCAATAGACTTAGTTGGTAACAACAATATTTCAGACACTTTATCTTTAAGTATAGACACTATAGGAAGAGAAACTGTTGAACTTGACCTAGACACGGCTAGCGACACGGGAACTTCATCAACCGATAATATAACCAATGACGCGACGCCAACTATTACAACAGACGTAGCTACGACTCTTACTATAAAAGATAGCACTTCAACAGTGCTTCAGACTCTTACCACTACAGGGGGAGCGCTGAGTGTAACGCCAACTACTCTAGCGGATGGAACATATCTTATAGAGAGTGGAGCAGTAGGAACGGATATAGCTGGTAACCCGCTAGGATATAGTTCACTCTCTATTACCGTAGATACGACTATGAGCACACCTACCATAGATCTAGCAGCGGCAAGCGATAGCGGTGATTCAGATAGTGATAATATTACTAACATTACAACTCCAACTATCACTGGTACCGGAGACATTGGAAGCAACATATCTATAATGAACGCGACGACAGAGATAGCTTCTGGAGTGGTTGACTCAAACGGAGATTACTCCATAACTCTTAGCTCAGCGCTCGCAGATGGCGAGTATGATGCAACACTCAGTGCTGTAGCTTCAGATACTGCAGGCAATAGCGCTACTTCAACTAATCTAACAATCAGCGTAGATACGGTCGGTATAGCAGTAGCCTCTATAGACTTAGACACGGCTAGCGACACGGGAACTTCATCAACCGATAATATAACCAATGACGCGACGCCAACTATTACAACAGACGTAGCTACGACTCTTACTATAAAAGATAGCACTTCAACAGTGCTTCAGACTCTTACCACTACAGGGGGAGCGCTGAGTGTAACGCCAACTACTCTAGCGGATGGAACATATCTTATAGAGAGTGGAGCAGTAGGAACGGATATAGCTGGTAACCCGCTAGGATATAGTTCACTCTCTATTACCGTAGATACGACTATGAGCACACCTACCATAGATCTAGCAGCGGCAAGCGATAGCGGTGATTCAGATAGTGATAATATTACTAACATTACAACTCCAACTATCACTGGTACCGGAGACATTGGAAGCAACATATCTATAATGAACGCGACGACAGAGATAGCTTCTGGAGTGGTTGACTCAAACGGAGATTACTCCATAACTCTTAGCTCAGCGCTCGCAGATGGCGAGTATGACATAGAGCTTAGCACTGCCTCTTGGGATGTGGCGGGAAATTTCGCTACTTCCACTCCTCTCGCTCTCACGATAGACACCGTTGGCTTTGAAACGGCGAGCATAGACTTAGACACGGCTAGCGACACGGGAACTTCATCAACGGATAACATTACGAACGATTCGACGCCGACTATCACCACGGACGTTCCAACGACCTTAGTCATAAAAGACGCATCAGTCATAAAAGATGCATCTGCAGCAGTTGTGCAGACGTTAAGCACTACCCAAAATTCACTTAGCGTAACACCGACGACTCTAGCTGACGGTGTGTACCTCATAGAGAGTGGAGTCGCTGGCGCGAGAACTGATATAGCCGGAAACTCATTAGGATATAGTTTTCTATTTTTTAGAGTAGATACTACGGCACCCATCTTCAACCCTAACATAGCCTCTTTAGATTTTAATGGAAGCATATCGGAAAACTCTTTGTTAGTTTATAGTGCTCAAGCAACTGATATTTCAACATTATTTTACACTCTCTCAGGAGTAAACAGTAACAGTTTTAACATAGACTTACTCTCTGGAAATATTTTTCTAGTAGATTTCACAACAGATGTAAGTTCAAGTTTTAATATAGAAGTAACAGCAAATGATGCAGCCGGAAATATTGCTACCCAAAGAGTTACGTTAGGCATAAAAAAATCAATTCCATTGGAAATAAAAAAGATCATAGCCTCAGATACCGAGGCTGGCGATAGTTTTGGAGGATCAGTCGCAATCTCCGGAGACTATATGATAGTAGGTACATATGGAGAAGATACTGGTGGAGACAGAGCTGGTGCGGCATATCTCTACAAGAGAGAGACTAACAACACCATAACCGAAATTGGAAAGATGATGGCTTCGGATGCAGAGGCTTTAGATTATTTCGGATACTCAGTATCAATTTCAGGGGATTATATGGTGGTAGGGGCGAGATATGAAGATACAAGTGGAAGCAGTGCTGGTGCGTCATATTTGTATAAGAGAGAGGCCAATGACACTATAACAGAGATTGGCAAGATCATGGCTTCAGATGCCGAGGCTAGCGATAATTTGGGAGACTCAGTTTCAATCTCTGGAGATTATATGATAGTAGGTGCATCTGGAGAAGACACTGGTGGAGACAGAGCTGGTGCGGCATATCTCTACAAGAGAGAGACTGACAACACCATAACAGAGATTGGCAAAATCATGGCTTCAGATGCCGAGGCTGGTGATCTATTCGGACAATCAGTTGCAATTTCAGGCGATTATATGGTAGTGGGGGCGAGATATGAAGATGCCAGTGGAAGCAGTGCAGGTGCGTCATATTTATATAAGAGAGAGGCCAATGACACTATAATAGAGATTGGCAAGATCATGGCTTCAGATGCCGAGGCTGGTGATCTATTCGGACAATCAGTTGCAATTTCAGGCGATTATATGGTAGTAGGTGCGTCTGAAGAAGATACCAGTGGAAGCAGTGCTGGTGCGGCATATCTCTACAAGAGAGAGACTAACAACACCATAACCGAAATTGGAAAGATGATGGCTTCGGATGCAGAGGCTTTAGATTATTTCGGATACTCAGTATCAATTTCAGGCGATTATATGGTGGTAGGGGCATATGGAGAAGATACTGGCGGAAGTGATTCCGGTGCGGGATATCTCTATAAGAGAGAGACAGACAACACCATAACCGAGATTGGAAAGATTATGGCTTCAGACGCAGAGTCTGATGATAATTTCGGATATTCAGTATCAATTTCCGGAGATTATGCATTAGTTGGAACTTGGTGGGAA
Organism: Sulfurimonas aquatica; assembly: GCF_017357825.1. Classification (NCBI taxonomy): domain Bacteria; kingdom Pseudomonadati; phylum Campylobacterota; class Epsilonproteobacteria; order Campylobacterales; family Sulfurimonadaceae; genus Sulfurimonas; species Sulfurimonas aquatica. The sequence continues at coordinate 54,018 of NZ_CP046073.1, read as the reverse complement.
GATACCGGTGGAAGTAATGCCGGTGCTGCAAGTATATACGACCTTTATGGAGACAAACTATACATGCCAGCACTTAGAAATACTTTTACTATGAATGAGTCAGCTTTATTACATGAGTTTGAGTTAGTAAGATATGTAACTTCATATGATGTATCTTCAGTCAATATAACATTGTCAGGAGAGGATGCAGATAAATTTACAGTTCAAAATAATACTTTATTAAAGCAGGTGAATGTAGCTGACTTTGAGAACCCTAGTGATGCGAATCTAGATAACAACTATGCTCTTACACTTAATCTTGAATCTTCGTTAGAAATAAATACCAGTTATGACATAAATGTTAAAGTTGAAGACTCTGCATATCTATATTCAAGAAAAATCATCGCTTCAGACGCCGAGGCTGGTGATCGATTTGGACAATCAGTTTCAATTTCAGGCGATTATATGATAGTAGGTGCATCTGAAGAAGACACTGGTGGAGACAGAGCTGGTGCGGCATATCTCTACAAGAGAGAGATTGACAATACTATGACCGAAATTGGAAAGATGATGGCTTCAAAAACCTATGATAGATATCATTTCGGAGATTCAGTTTCAATTTCAGAAAGCTATATGGTTGTGGGGGCACCAAATAGTGGTAGTAATCTTGAAGGGGCGGCATATCTCCTTAAGAGAGAGATAGATAATTCTATAACCGAAATTGGAAGGGTCATGGCTTCAGATGCCGAGATTAGCGATAATTTCGGAAGATCAGTCGCAATCTCAGGCGATTATTTGGTGGTAGGGGCATATGGAGAAGACACTGGTGGAAGTGATTCCGGCGCGGCATATCTCTATAAGAGAGAGACTGACAACACCATAACCGAGATTGGCAAAATCATGGCTTCGGATGCAGAGGCTTTAGATTATTTCGGATACTCAGTTTCGATCTCGGGAGATTATATACTGATAGGGGCAAGAAATGAAGATACACGCGGAATTCATTCCGGTACGGCATATCTCTACAAGAGAGAGGCTGATAACACTATAACCGAGATTGAGAAGATAAAGGCTTCAGATATCCAGCCATATGCTTATTTTGGAAACTCTGTTTCAATCTCAGGAGATTATATGATAGTAGGTGCATTTTTAGAAGACACCGGTGGAAGTGATTCCGGCGCGGCATATCTCTATAAGAGAGAGACTGACAACACCATAACCGAGATTGGCAAAATCATGGCTTCAGACGCCGAGGCTGGTGATCGATTTGGACAATCAGTTTCAATTTCAGGCGATTACATTGCAGTAGGGGTAAATTCAATAGATACTAGTGAAAAAGAAACCCGTATGGCATATCTTTATAAGAGAGAAAGTAATAATACCATAACCGAGATTGGAAAGGCTATGGCTTCAGTTACTGGAAGTGGTCTTTTCTTTGGACAAACAGTTTCAATTTCAGAGGATTATATGGTGGCAAGTTTTCCGATAGATGATGCCTCTGGAAACGATGCCGGTGCAGTATATTTATTTACACCGGATGAGAATCAACCATAACTTGAAACACATGACTCTCTAGTCTATGTTTATACTAGAGAGTTGCATCAAAGATAAATATTGAATACTTGAAACAAAGCCTGTGAAAGGTCGGTTTCGCTTTTCTCCCTTTATAGTGATCGAACCTATACAATCTAACTCTCTGCAATAATTGCTCTAATCTTACTCTGCTCATCACTCTTAGCATAAGTCCTTGCAGTAAGTGTAATATCAGCATGGCCAAGCAGTTCTGAGATAGTAGATAGATTAATATTCTTACTAACAAGATTACGCGCAAATGTATGTCTTAATATATGCACTCCACTCTTAGCTATTTTAGCTTTTTTCATTTTATTGCTAACCATATTATAAAGACCAATTCTACTCATAGGTTTACTTGTATTAGTAATCGTTATATAGTTAGTTATATAACCAGCAGAAACTAAAAATTCTAGTTCTGTTTGTATACTCTCAGCTTTAATATACACAAACCTCTCTTTAGATCCCTTACCTGCAATTTTAATCTTATAAACACTCTCATCTTCTATTAAAGAGATATCAGAGAGCTTCACAGCTAAGCACTCACTCGCTCTAATACCTGTAAAAAGAATAAGCTTAATTAAAAGAGCATCTCTATTCTTATTAAAGCTACTACTTCTCTTTTTAAATAACTCAAGTAGTCTCACTACCTCTTCAGCAGTAAGAGCATCAACTTCAACAGACTCTTTCTTTATAGTCAACTTTTTAAATCGAAGTTCAAACAGACCTTTTAAATCCTCTTTCTCATCTATAAAAGTAAAATATGACTTCAGTACTGCAAGTTTAAGTATCTGTGTATTATTAGAAGATTTATTTCCATAATTTAGAAAATTTACTACAATTTCTTTACTAAGTTCATTAATCTCTTTAATATCATCTAATTCTAGTATATACTCGTAAAAGTTATTTAAAATACTAGTATATGTACTTATTGTATTAATAGAGCAGTTTAATACTTTTTTTTCTTTAATGAATAAAATATTATATTTATCTAATTTAGTTAAGAGTGATTCGTTACTCAAAGCAGTTCCTTTTGAGATATATTTCTCTTATTATATCTAAATAATATACTTAGTTAATAATTATGTATACTATTTTAAGGTCCTTAAGTAGTAAAATAAGTCATTATCATGTAAGTTTAACCTAACAATAAGTTACTAAATTATAAGATATAACATACAATTAAAAGGATTACCTTTGGATAAGTCAGAAATTATTGAAATTTTGAATGAATGGAATTATTGGAATAAAGAACTACCACAAACTCAAGCAAGAACTATTTATGACAGTAGAATAAGTACTTTATTAAACTATAACGAAGTACTTGTAATAAAAGGTATACGAAGAAGTGGTAAATCTACATTGATGCTTAATAGTATAAAAAACTTATTGGCAAATGGTGTTGATATTAAAAATATCCTTTTTGTAAATCTAGAAGATCCACGCTTCATCAATAAGTTATCTCCAGAGTTACTACAAGAGATAAAAGATGTATATCTTGAGTATCTTGATCCTGATGAAAAACCTTACATATTTTTAGATGAAATTCAAAACATACCTAACTGGGAAAAGTGGGTAAATAAAGAATATGAACTTAAACTCTCTAATATAACTATAAGTGGCTCAAACTCTTCTATGCTTAGTAGTGAGATAGCATCCAGTTTAAGCGGTAGATATTTGCAGATAGATGTATATCCTTTAAGCTTTGGGGAGTATCTACAATTTAAATCTATAGAAGTGAAAAACAAACTAGATTTTGTAGAGAAAAAGATTGAATTGAATCGTGAATTTGAAGCCTATTTGAAATATGGAGCATTTCCTAAAGTTCTAGACTATGAGACAACAGATAAAAGAGATCTCCTAATTACATACAAAGACTCTATACTACTAAAAGATATAGTTGCTAGATATAATCTAAAAGAGTTTAAGACTCTCGAAGAGATAGCTGCATTCTTGCTCGCGAACAGTGGTATAAGCCAAAGCATCAACAAATTAAAAAATAATTTCCATATATCCTATGATATGGCAAATGCATATTTAGAATATCTTATCAAAGCATATATGTTATTTGAAATACCTAAATTTGATTACTCATTAAAAAAACAAAATGCTAATGACAAAAAATATTATAGTGTTGACCTTGGACTCTCTAATATTATGCGCGTTCCAAACCTTCAAACCAGAGGAGATGATTTAGAAACTATTGTATTTTTGGAGTTATTAAGAAGAGGCTATAAAGTCTATTATTATAAAACTTCTAATGGATTAGAGTGTGATTTTATAGTTGAGGAAGAAAATGCAATAACACAACTCATTCAAGTCACATCGTCTCTTAAAGATGAAAAAACTAAAAAGAGGGAACTAAGAGTCTTTTCTAAAACAATTGAAGACTTACAGCTCAAAAATATTGAACTTTTCGTAATACATGAAGATAATACATTAAATGTAATATATGATGATTTAAACATTAAAACTGTAAATATAAAAGAATGGTTACTTTAATATACATAAATAGCTTATTTTATAGAATAAGCTATTTTTTGTATTTATTTGATTAATACTTGTTATATCTACATTTAAATAATATATTTTAACTGTATTTTGTGACTAGTAAACTACCTAAATAGCTATATTAAATCAAAATAATAGACTTAATAGTTAATTATGTATACTATTTAATAGGAACTAGTGCTCAAATTACTCATAACTTTAAGTTTGAGACAACTCATATAAATCACATATTTTACAAAATAAACACAAAGTTGTACTTTTATTAGATTTAAACTATAATATGAGTATTAAATAACAATAAAGGATATATTTTGGAAGAAAATGAAGTAATAGGCAAAAGAGTAAATTTAGATGTTAAAAATATTAAAAGAGTTAAAATAATGGCTACTTTGCTAGAAGATGAAGTAAGTGAGCTTAATGAGAAGAAAAAGCTTGATTATATTATTAATAAAGCTATTGAGTCATATTATGGGTCAGACCAGATAAGAAAGTTACTTGAATTGTAGAACTATTCAGAGAGCACTCAGAGTTATGTGTCAGTGACCGATAGTCATGAAACTTAGACAAAGTGCCAAAATCTGCTATATTTAGAGCTGTCTTGTTTATAAAGGACATTCCATCCACTATGAACCGACTGATACGGCTCTTAATGAGCTTGAATTAAAAACTGTTATGAATAAATGAATTAATCACAACAAAATATGTTATGATTATGCAAACTATTCATAACATAAGTGAGAATATCATGGCAGACATTATTAAGAAGTGGATATGGGAACATGAAAACTATCCAAATTTTTCATATGATAGAGAAAGGTTATCAGAGAAGTTAAAACGAGCCGAATACCTTAGAGGTCTAGTATCTGGTGTTCTTTGTATTGCTAACAAAGAAGAATTCGATGAACTTGAAATTACTAATCTAACAAATGAAATTATTAATACCTTTCAAATTGAAGGTGAGTACTTACACAGAGATTCGGTAAGAGACTCGGTAGCTAAAGCAATCAATCAAGCTTATATTTCATCAGAAGACATGTCTACTAGGCATACTGATAACCTCGTCGCTCTTATGCTGGATAGTAATCGAAATAATGAGTTATTGTCTGTCCAGAGACTACATGGTTGGCACAATGCACTTTTCGCTAATAGTAGTGGCTATGAAGGTGTTAAAAAAATTAATATTGCTCAATTTAGAGATTACGACGATATGAAAGTGATTGAAAATGCATTTAATCGAGCAGGGGGAGTAGTTAAATATCTTGCTCCTCCTCATCATCTTATTAAAAAAGATATAGATGCGTTAATTAAATATTGCAACGAAAGCAATGAGGATCCTTATATTAAAAGTGCATTAGCACATCTATGGTTTGTTTCTATTCACCCTTACGATGATGGAAATGGAAGAATCTCCAGGGCTATTGCAGATTATGTACTCTCTAGAGATTTAAAGGAGGAACATAAAACCTATTCTATGTCAACAACAATCTATACAAAACGAGCCCAATACTATGAGATGTTAGATATGACTACTAATCTTCATAAAAATAGACACTTTGACTTTACAAATTGGATAGAATGGAATATTGATATTTTAATTAGTACCTTTGAGAAAGCTTATGAAGATGTGCTTTTTATTGTGAAAAAGGCTAAGTTTTGGGATAGATGTAAAATGATAAAATTAAGCGAAGGACAGACTGTATTTCTTGATGGCTTTATCAATAAACTTTCTCGGGATGGCAATAGTGAGTTTTCAAATATTGATTATAGAGAAATTACAAACACAATACCAATGACAGCGAATAGACAAATTAAGAAATTGCTTGAACATGGATTGATTGCAAAAGTAGAAGGCAAGGCTGGTCGTAGCACAAGCTATAGGATTCTCTTTGATGTAGAAGATTGAAACTGGAATATCCCCTATAAAGTAGACAATTTTATGTATTCAACTAGCTCTGATTTTGGAACAACGATTTTTTTGCTCCAAAACCTACAGAGACTGTGAAAGAACTAACCCTATATAAGCAAAAAGAGTCGAGCTAAAGAATATTTTTCAAGCTTCAGACGCTCAAACTCATTTTTTGACGAAAAAATGCCCTAATAAAGTATAAAACTGCTAGATACTCCGCTATTTCTTGCTTGATACTCTCAAGATTACCATGTTTATGTGCTTCTATCAGCTTTTGAAACAGAGTAATCCCAATCAAATTTAATAGTCGTCTGAAATTATAGGTAAGCATAATCAGAGCATTCTCTCCAGCAACCTTTGTTTTGCCACGCACCAGAAAATGACTCCAGCCAAGCTTTTGTTTGATTGTACCAAACGGATGTTCTGCAAGTGCGGCACGTTCTTTTATCATAGCTTTGGCTTTTGATGTTTTCATCTTTGTACGGTGTTCAGTAATGAGTGCTTCATGTTCCCAGCGCCACAGACGTTTTGCATTGGCAATATCTGAAATACACTCTGAATGCAATGGACAAACTTTACATACAGAGCGAGTGCCATAATACATAAAACGCTTAATACCCTTGTTCTCATAGGTGGTTTTTTGTCGCTTCAACACTTTGTCATTCGGACAGATATAGCAGTCCTCGGTTTCATCATAGGTAAATGCATCTCTTGGAAACTTCCCCTTGTCTTTCTGCTTCTTCTGTTTGTCTGGCATGGGGACATAGACATCAATCCCTTCATCGATACATCGCTTTAATTCTTTAGAACTGAAATAGCCCGCATCAGCTGCGACCTTTATCTGCTCATTCCCTGTAGCTTCTTTGGCCTGGGTAGCCATAGGGTAGAGCTGATCGTGATCAACTCCTTTGCTGGAGATATTGGTAGCTACAATAAACTTGTATTTGCCATCAACAGCAATCTGTGTATTATAGGCTATCAGATGATGTGCTGGTTTAGTCATTAAGGTAGCATCAGGATCACTTTTACAGTACTGTTTTACTTGACGCTCTTTAAGGATATTAAGATCAGCATCTAGTTTGGTTTTGCGTTTGTTCAGTCGCTTTAGACATTCCATTTTAACTATTGGTGTTGTCTCTTTGCTCTCACACTTATCGCTATACTCCAGTGCACCTAGATACTCTGTTATCTTCTCATCAACTGACTTTATATCTTTTATAGTTACTTTTTCTGAGATCAGTTGATTCTTTGAAGCGTTAGCACGTAAAAAAGCTCCATCAATAGCAACTACTGCACCATCAATCAAATCTACAGAACGACATAGCATCACAAAGTCACGAAAAAGTTGCTTGAGTACTTTGGGATTATCTTTACGGAAGTTAGCGATGGTCTTATATCCAGGAGTGAGTCCTGCGCATAACCACATCATCTCAACATTACGTTTAATCTCACGCTCAAGCTTTCTAGAGCTTCGAATACTATTGAGATAACCGTAGAGATAGATCTTCAAAAGTAGTGCAGGATGGTATGCTGGTTGACCATCAGAACCACCACTAGATGTAAAGACTCCTAAATCAGCTAAATCAATACTATCAACATAGCTCTCAATTGCTCTTACTGGATTATTCTCATCAACATACTCATCTAGACTGGGAGGAAAAAGAAGTTGTTGATGACGGTTTAAACCCTCTTTGTAGTTTGGCATTCTTCAGCCTTTTTCATTGATATATGACATATCTATTTTAGCTAATTAGTCGTTATAAGTGGCTTTGAGTTCTTTCACAGTCTCTACAGTTTGATGAACTATTCTTAATCCAAAATATCCCATTTAAGTTTTCAAACATACTCTGAAACTTAAGCAGTAACAAGAAAGTCCTAAATCATGGGCTTTAAGCTTTGCTTTCAAGAGATTCTGCATGTTAACCATAATTTATTTTAGTTGAACATAGGTTTCATGCTCCATAAGCAAAAAAGAAATATATAAGGTGAACATTCACAGTAGTAAGTAATACCCATGAACAATCACTTCCAAATATCTTCTTCAACTTCTTCAACTCTAATATCTAAATACTTATCAATATATTGAATTCTATTTGTATAGTATTTTCGCAATATTTCTTCAAATGGCTTAGAATAGCCATATCTGTTTGTTACAATTTTCAAAGCTTTTATCTCTCTAGGCAACAGGTCAATATAATTTTCAAATTCTTGAACAAACTTCAATCCTAAATTTTCTATAGATTTTGCTGCATCTGCTTTATTTATATTTAATTTATCTGCAAGCCAAAGCAAATCTACTTTTTTTATATTTCTTTTTTTATTTTTCACCATCATTCCTATGTCATCATCGTTGGTGTCTTTGTAAATTCTAATTGTTGAGATGTCATAATAGGGAGCAAGCATCATATTTCTTTCAGCTAGAGCATTGGTTTTATATATTAAAGATATATTCTTTGCGTGAAAATCTCCATGAGAAATTATAATTGAAAAAACAAAAAAATTAAACATCTCTAAAATCTCATCCTCCCTAAGATATTCAGCAGCTTTTTTCATTGCTTCGAGAGCAGTAACACTATATTTTAGTGAGGATTTTTTTCCTAACAAGGTAAGAATTTCATGATGATCTATCTTGCTCTTCTGATATCTATCAAACCTTTTTATAACATATAGATAATCTTCTTTATGCTTAATTATTCCATTGTAAGGAACATTGAAACCAAAGTCTCTTGCTAAAGTCATAAATATATGTTCGTTGACCAAGAGGTGTGGAATATAAGCACTGGTATCATCAGAGTAGATAAGGTTATCTTTGCTGTATGGCTTCATAATATACCCACCGTCTTCATCCTCATTATGAGAGATTACCTTGGTATCTTTATCAAGAGAAACACTAAACTTATATTGAAATCCACTAATACCAATAGCTTTACTTCCTTGTAGCCCTTTGGGGTATATTTTAGCATCTGCAATGGCAACCGTATAGTCGCTTAATATATTAGGGAAGCTGTAATTTTGCTCAAGAATTTCTTCTCTTGCATCTTTGTATGAAAATATTTCTTCTGGAGAGACAATATAATTCTTGAAATTTTCTTCAGTATAAAATTCAAAACTACCATGAATATTATCCAGGTGGAGTAGAGATTCAATATTTCCCTTAATTTTATATCTAGCTTTAATTAGTTGAAGCTGTTCATGTTCAGGAAGAAGATTTTCAAAAACAGGAAAAAGATAACTTGAGGTATTTACTTTTTCTTTTAATCCTTGAATGTAACTATTTTGCTCTATCCCATCAAAATAATTGAAATGTATAACGCTTGCACTTTCAGAAAGCTCTCCAATAGGAGTGCTACTTTTAATTACAATAATTTTCATGTATCCCCTATTAATTAAGTATATATACTTAATTATAGCGACATAATACAATTAAGTCAATAAATTAAAGTATTAAGCACTTGACAAAACTTTTATATTTAGATATTGTTATAGTATATATACTATAACATATAGGAAGGTATAATTTTATGAGACAAGATTACTTTAACAAAAATGTAAATCAAATAAAGTCTATTGCTGCGAGTAACGACTCCTATAACCTTAATGACCTGAAGGGTTTATTGATAAATCTAAAAGAAAAAGGCTTAGTTTCCAATTCAATGTCATCAAGTAAATTTTATGATCGTCTTGTGGACATAGGACTTTTATCATTCAGTGTTTTTATGGATGGTGGTTATTTAACGAGATATTCTTTTAATGAATCTTTGTCAGATGAAAAATTATTAACTTCACTGAAGAAAAATGCTTTTCTTTCTATGAGTAGTGCACTTAACTATATAGGATTATCTGAATATAGAAATAATTTTATATTTATATCAAAAGAACAAACAGATAAAGGCTCTGACTCTGGAGATGTTGAGTTGACACAAAAGGCTATAGATAATGCTTTTGCGAAAGATTATAGAAAAACACACATGATAGGGAAGTATAACAATAAGCATATAATTTTTTTACAACCTAAATATACTATGCAAGTCGGTGTGACAGAAATTGATGGAATAAAAGTATCAAGTGTTAACCGAGCACTAGTTGAAATGGTTGTAAATGTGCAATATTTTAGAAACTCTAGAGAAATAATTGATGTATTTTCAAAAATAAAAAACCATATTAATGTAGATGAAGTTTTTGCAATAACACAAAGGTTTGATTTTATATATCCATACTTTCAAAGCATAGGATACATACTAGAAGAGATAGGATTTGAAAAGAGAGAGCTTGATGAATTTAAAGAGTGCATATCTGAGTTTGATTTTTACACCGACAAGAATCAATTAAATTATTCATACAATCCTTATTGGAAAATGTATCACGTTTGAAAAATATAAAGGAGAGGTGTCATAAAAGTGTCACCAAAAATAGTAGAAATAACATTAATTAGCGTTAATTGTAGGTGACTAAAGCCCCTTGTTCGCGTGTATGACGTATTCGTAATCGTTCTCATAAGCCCGGGATTTGGGGTTCAAGTCCCCATCCATTCTGACACCATTTCATACACATTCCGGATTAGCTCAGCGCTAGAGTATGTGACTGTTAATCACTTGGTCACTGGTTCGAACCCAGTATCCGAAGGCACACTAACCTTAAACCTCGTAACCTCTAGATTTTGGAGCGAACTATGCTGTTATTAATATTGTTCCATTAAGAGATGAATTTTGGAACTAGTCTTTTGCACTACCTTGATTAAGTCCCAATATTATCACTCCTTACCTTAGGTAATTTAAGCATAAAACAAGCACCATCATCACTATTTTTAACTTGTAAAGTACCTTTGAGGTGTTTAGTGACAATTATATTGGACATATATAAACCTAACCCAGTACCATTGAGTTCCTCTTTCGTTGTAAAGTAAGGTTCAAATATTTTTGTTAAGAGTTCAGGTTTAACACCACCACCATTATCACATACAGTTGTAATTATGTTATTTTCATCTTCAGTAACTGTAATGATTATCTTAGCATCTTCTATCTTGTTCTCAAGTAATGCCTCTTTAGCATTTTTTAGTATGTTTATATAGACTTGAAGCAGTTCTCTAGAGAATGTTGAAATAGTACTTTGAGAATTAAATTCTTTAATAATTTTAATATTGTTGTTTACTAAAGAGGTACCTATTATAGAAAGTGTCTCTTCAATCACAGAACAAACATTTACATCATCATGTTCTTTGTTTGGTTTGAAAAAATCTCTAAAGTCATCTATAGTCTTAGATAAGTGCTGTGTTTGTTCGACTATATCTGTAGCAAGTTTATTTAAAGAATCTTTATCTATATTACCTAGGATTGAATCTACAATGATATTATTCGCTCCCATAGCTATACTTGTAATAGGTTGACGCCATTGGTGGGCTATCATACCTATCATCTCTCCCATTGCTGCTTGGCGGGATTGTGCAAACATGATTTCATCTTTTAATTTTAGCTCTTTTTCTATAGTTATGTGTTCTGTGATATCACGATTAGTACCGCGATACCCCATAAGTTCTCCTGTGTCATTGTCAAAGACTGGTCGTCCTGTTGTCTCAATTATGACGTCTTGAGTATCTTTATGTCGTTGAGTGCTTTGTATATTTTTAAAACTCGATTTTGATGCAATAATTTCGGAAAAAATAGATTTGACAAGATCTACTTCTCCATCATCTATAAAATAAAATAGTGATTTACCCATAACTTCATCGGGTGAATAGCCAATAATATCTTTAACACGAGGACTAGAGTAAGTAAAACATCCCTCTAGATTCACTTCCCATACCCATTCATTTATATCTTCAAGAAGTGAACGGTAGACCTCTTTGGCTTTAAGAGCATCAGAATGTGATTGGTTTAATTCAGTTATATCAGTAGCAGTAAATGTTACACCCTTAGAGATATCTAGAGGTTCAATTGGTGTTGAAGAGAGAAGAACATCCAATATAGTTCCATCTTTGCGCTGAAGTTGGGTCTCGACACTACCTATACCATATTTAGTAATCTGCTTGTATTTTTCTTTTCCAACACTTTCATATGTTTCTTGATCCGGATATAGCATCCTCGAATTCTTATTAAGTAATTCCTCCCTTGCATATCCTGTCATCACACACATATAATCATTAACTTCTTGTAAAACACGCTCTTTTACAACTCCAACTCCTGCTGGAAGGGCGAGAAAAATACTTCTTATATAGGCCTCTTTCTCTTTGAGCAAACGTTCATTTTTTTTGTGCTCCGGGCTCTCATGGACGATAGAGAGAAGGTATTTTTTATTATTCTCTTGGATTGGATTAGAATAAACATCTACATTACGTATTTCTCCTGAAGAGAGTTTATGTTCAAATTCGAAATAGGATTTTTTTTCACTCAAAGCGAACTTCATTTCTTTTTCTACAGACTCAGATGATAGCTGATTAATCTCCTTAATATTCATATTTAGCAGCATATTTAAAGTATATCCGTAATATTTTTCTGCTGCCTTATTTGCATCAATAATTTCACCAGTAACAGAGTCAATAAGAAGCATTACAGCAGTGTTATCTTCAAAAAATGTACGATAACTGTTTTCACCTATTCCTAGTTGCAGTTTAGTGTTTTTATTATTTATCAAAAGTACTCCACATATGTTATTCATTACAAGAAAGATAGTAAGGATTTAGCTAATATTTTAATATATATTAATAGTGTATCGTACTTTATATTAATAAAAAATAAGTTAAAATAATATAACATTCTAACAGTTATATAAGTGATAATTAAATAAATAATTTGCAAATTATCTTACATAAACTCTTATATTTTGAACAGTTTTCAGTAACAGCAAGACTATTCCAAATAGAGTTGAATTTTTGAACATCAGGAAGTAGTCATTTGACTACTTCTTTTTAGCTACATCTTTGATAGCTCTATAGATTGTATTACGAGCAACATGAAAGAATTTTGACAACCATGCCACAGACTTGCCTTTTTCACGTTCCTTATATATGACATTTTTCTCTTTATTATTGAGAATAGCTCTTCTTCCAAATTGAACACCCTTTTTCTTCGCAGCTTCAATTCCTTCCTTAACTCGTTCATTGATAAGATCTCGTTCAAACTCTGTAATAGCACCTAACATGGTAAATAATAATCTACCTGCTGGTGTTGTGGTATCAATGTTTTGTTGAATGACTTTGAGATCGACATTTTTATCTTCTAAAAACTTAGCAATATTTTGTAGGTCAATTACTGATCTTGCTAAACGGTCATGCTTTGTTATAAAAAGCACATCTCCCTCTCTAATGAACTCCATCATAATTTTAAACTCTTTACGATCAGCTTCATTTTTTCCAGATCTTTTTTCTGAGAAGATCTTTTCACAGCCTGATTCTTTAAGCTGATCAATTTGATTCTCAAGATTTTGGCTTGAAGTTGAAACTCTTGCATATCCTACATTCATAGTTGACTCCTTTATTATGAATAGATTCACTATAACATTTTGTAAATTAGTATTTATTTGCTATTTTAATCCGAATATCGTATAATTATAAAAAAGGAGGATACTTATGAAAACTAAAGATATATTTGATGTATTTGGTATTGCTCCATCTACATTGTCTGACTGGAGTAAAGAAGATAACAAAAAACATACTCTTGCGAAGTTACTTAAGAATATGAGTATGGATGATGTTAAAGATATCTTATCAAAGGAACTAAAGTCTCAATCAAAGCCAGTGATGCTTTTATCAACGGTAAACTGTTCTATAGGGAATAAAAAAAAACATTTTACACTGACTGGTTTAAAGAATCTGTTTTATAAAAAAGAGCCTTTAGATGTGTATGATAAATACGCACTTAAAACTATAAAGAATGAAGCATTAGAAGAAGAGATAGTTGATTTTAGAAACTACTATAGAATATCTCCTAAGAGAGTTGAAACAGTATTGGCTTTATTATGAAAAATGTTGAATTTATAAAAGAGCATTATGGTGAACAGATACATGCTTTAAACAGCTTTATTGAAGATGCCTACAGCTTTTTACCAAATCAAGACCACTCTACAATCAGGTTTGGTGGTGGAACTGCATTAGCTATATACTATTTCCAACACAGGCTTAGTTTTGATATTGACTTATTTGTGACTGATGTACAAATATTAAACTACCTTAGCCCAAAGCACTGGATAGATGAAACAAATAAATTTAATACTAGCAAGTACATTGATCTATCAAACCACATAAGAGTATTGGAGAAAAAGAATAATATAAAAGTCGATGTGTTGGTCTCTCAAAATCCTTCATCTGATTATTTGCTTGACGATTCAAAAGTTATTTTTACCAGTGATGTATATGTTGAGAGCATAGAAGATATTATAGGTAAGAAGATAGTTTATAGACGAAAGGATAATCTTACAAGAGACATTATAGATATTGCCATAGCTATAATGTTTAAAGATGGCATCCTGCAAAATATGCTTGAGAGAGGCTTGATTAATAAATTAGATTTGAAAGAGTTAAAAATTTCATTAGAGAACTTGGATAAAACAACATTTCTTGAAGAGATAGAAATTGTAGCACCTTTTGAGAATTACATAAATGACTCTAAAAATGCTCCTGAGATTATAAAACAAGAATGTCAAAAAATATTAACTTAGATGTACTGCTATGGAGTTTGCTTGTTCCAAATAGAACTGTTTTAGTGACAGTCTAGTTTATAGGGGACATTCCACGATACTTTTTCTGTAATAAATACCGCACATAAATTATTGAGTTTGTTTCACCCACCCTAAATTTATCAATTCCTCTTTTCTTTTTGCATGTCCGGATCTAAGGATATTAACAAATTCAATCTGATCTTTATGATACCATCTCATCTCGCTATCACCCTTTACTTTCTTGTACCCTGTATGGTAAAAAGGGATACTTCCTAGACTTTCGATGATATCAAAATACTCCGGCAACACATTAATGTACTTGAGCGCAATATCATTACAAACAGCTCTAAACTCTTTAAAATCAACATTGAGTATTTTACATACACCTTTAAAGTCATTAGGTCTAATCTGTTTTTGCTTTCCGTTAAGCGTGAGATATGTTTCGTAGTCTTTTGATGAACTATAAAAAGGTGTAGAGCATATATCATAAAGAGGTGCAAACAACACTTTATGTTCATCAAGGATTAATGAAAGATTTTTAGTATGCATATCTTCGTGAACAATCATGATGGAATAAAAGTAATGCTTCAAAAGCTCCATCCTTTCTATTGGAGATATAAGCTCTTTTGCAATGCGTTTAAACATTTGCTCTGTCGTCGTTTTATATTTACTTTCGCTTCTTAGCCCTAAGTATGTTGCGAATGTCGCTTTGGCAAATCTATCCCCGTTTAGTCTGTCAAATCGCTTAACAATATAATGAAACTCTTTATCAGTCTCTCTTTTTATAAGTGCTGTATATGGTACTCTAAAACCCAACTCATTTTTTGCAAACGACATGAACAGATGCTCATTAATAGCAAGATGGGGATAGTAATGCTCGGTAGTAGGATCGGCTTTAATCTTACTGTATGGCTTAAGTATATAGTTATTCGCGTTTTTATCAGACAATATTTTATTGTTGTCAAAATCTATATCGATGAATTTTTTGTATTGATACCCGCTAATACCCTCTACTCTTGTAGATTTTAGAGATGACAGGTCTTCATTCTCAGGAAACAGGTCTACCTCACTAAAGTGCATTTTAAAGCCGTGTAAAATATTTATTTTGTCATTACTGGATAAAATCTCATTTAAAGAATTGAGATACCCATGTGCTTTTTTCCCTTTAATGTAACACTCTTCTTTGGATTTGGAAAAACAAATATCTCCGATTGATTCTTCAATTAATGCCAATAATTCAAATTCATCCGCTTCTTTATGTGTAATCTCTATAATCTCTCTATTTATCCCCTCTTGCAAGTTGTCTTCAAAAACCGGAGGAATTTCATTAAAATCAAATGGTTCAACCTGTAAAGGAAGTGTAGGCAACGCTACATTATACTTGATAAGATAATCGGTATCATAATAGAATCTATATATATCATTTACTTTGAAAAAAAGTCCTATAATAATTGAATCTTTATACACATAAAGAAATTTAGAACTTGGGTAGCTTCTTTGAATATCTTCTAATATATATTCGGTGCTAGATGCAGAACCTCTTGTGTTTCCTCTTTGGGAATTAAGAATAGATTTTATTTCATTTTGGAAGGATCTAGCGGTTAATTTATGCCTCGAAAGCTTAATCATAATATCTTTTAAGCTTACATAGCTATTTTCTTCCTTTAAAGCTTTTAAAATATCTATTTGTAGTACATTTATAGGCATCTTGAATCCTTTAAGCTTATTGCGAAGTAATATAAGTTTATTTTTATATTATAACTAAAAAACAGTGATTTTAATGTATTTATCTGAAATTTATATTAATCTACTTCGTGATAAGCTTAAGAGATAAATCTTGACATTTCAATCCCATAAACGAGGTGAATTTTTCTTTCAGCTATCAACGTACCAATATTTAAGCCGATGAGCGGAATGTCACTTATCAAATCGACACTTATTAATTCAGGAATCTCGCAATTTTTGAACATACTCCAAAAGGCACAGGTTGTGCAAGTTTGACTTGTATTGTAGATGATTATTTGGTGCTACACAAGGCAGTAATAAAAGTGCTTTAGTCTCTCTTAACTATAAATGATACTTAAGAATATTATAGTATCGAACTAAAACTTCTTTAATAGTTTATTTTTTAGTGAAATCTTCATCTAAACCTATAATCTCTCCACTACATAAATCAATAAAAAGTCAAAGTACAATAAAAGCTCCAACTTTTCCAGTCACAGTAGAAATTATATGTTGCTTTTCTTTGAGTAAAAACGATTTTACATCTATCTTAAAGGCTCTCTGAAATACATTCAAGTGGTTTACCAAAATAATATCCTTGTGAATAATCTACACCAAGTTCTTTTATCTTATTGAATATCTCTTCAGTTTCAACAAACTCTCCTATAGTTTTTGCTCCAAGTTTTTTAGCTAAATTAACTATTGTTTCAACCATCAGTTCTGCATTTGGATCTTCTAAAACATGTTTAATAATAGAACCATCAATTTTAATAAAATCAGCATTTAATTTTATGAGATAGTCGAAATTCGAATACCCTGTTCCAAAGTCATCAATAGATATTTTAATAGGACAGTTTTTTAAATTATTAATGGTTTTAATCATTTCTTCAGATTCCAACTCTTCTGATTCAACAATTTCAAAAACTATATACTGATGTATATTTAATGCATATATTTCATCACGCATATACTTCATTAATTCAGAATTCTTGAAATCAGCTATTGTAAGATTGATAGAGAATACTTTAGATGTTTTTTTTGCAAGAGTAGCTGTTTGATCAAAAACTATTTTTGTCAATGCTTCATAGCGTTTTGTTTTTTTAGCAATATCTAAAAAGAAAAATGGTGAAATAACCTTTCCTTCTTCATCAATCATTCTAATTAGTGCTTCATACTTATCAACTTCTTTTGTTGCATTATTTATAATTGGTTGAAAAAATGCCTTCATTCTATTGTCTTCAATAGCCTTGTGCAATTTTCTTGTCCATTTTAAATTATTTGCCTGTACTTCAACATTATTAGGTAATTCACTGTATGCACATATATCTTTATTTAAAACTCTAGATTGTTGGAGTGCTGTATCAGCATTTATAAAATGATTTTCCTCTCCAGAGTATAGTCCAACACTGAAATTTACAAATATTTCTTGACCATTAATAATAAAACTATTTTGATTGAGACTTTCTAATAAATCTTTTATAAATATTTTTTCTTCAGCCTCAGAAATATTTTCTCCTAATAAAGCATATTCATCTACATGAAGTTTATATACATTATGGGTGTTGTTTGCAAAACTCTTTATTTTTTTTCCTATTGACACTAGTAGCTTATCTGCAACTTCAAAACCATAAAAACTATTTATATTAGTAAATGAAACAATATTCAAAATTACTAGTGCAGATGTACCATTACTACATGATAAATCCTTTAAAAGTTTTAAACGGTTTGGTAATTGTGTCAAAGAATCTGTATATTGCTTTTGAATAAGAGTATTCTGTTCAACAATCTTTGTTATGTCTTTTCTAATTGATATATACTTTTTAATACTTCCATCATCCTTAAGGATAGGTATAATTGTTGTATCAACGAGGTATACACTCCCATCTTTTTTACGATTTTTAATGACCCCTTGCCATATTTTTTTATTTGTAATTGTTTCCCATAAAGCACTAAAGGTTTCTTCTGGTGTGTCAGGGTGCCTAACTATACGATGAGTTTTACCAATAAGTTCTTCCCTTGTATACCCTGAAATATTGCAAAACATATCATTAACATCTATAATCTTGCCAAAAGTATCTGTCTTTGATACGATATTTGTTTTATCAATAGCATTTTTATATTGTTCGAGATTAGTATTTTGTTCTTTCATTTCTTCTACATACTCTGTATTGATAATATTTATGTAAAGGCGACTAAAAAATTCTTCGGATTGGTAAGGTTTATGTATATAATCATTTGCACCTTCTCTAAGTGCGTTTGATATTTTATGTCCGTCATCATATACGGATAAAACAATTATAGGTAGTTTATGTATTTCATGATCTTTACGTAAATTAATGATGAGTTCCAAACCATCCATCTCTGGCATTTCATAGTCTGTTAATACCATAGAAATATCTATAGGTTCTTTCATTATGGTTAAAGCTTCTTTACCATTTTTAGCTTCACGAACATTAAACTTATGAAGTTTTAGTAATTGTTTCAAATGCATACGATATGTTCCAGAATCATCAACTATTAGTATTGTTTTAGTTCTATTTTTACGTAAACGCCTAACTAAAGCAACAGCCTTTACAAAATCTTTTTTATCGTTTTTTTGCATATATTCTACGATGTTTTTTGAGCGAATAAGTTTAGAAGTTTCTTCACTCTTTGAACCGGTTATGACAATTGTAGGTATTTTGTTTTCAATAGTGTAATCAACAACTTCTCCATCCATCGAATCAGGAAGAGATAAATCGACTATTGCAACATTGATATTTTTTTCTCTATCAATTATTTCTTTTGCTTCTTTTGCACTACTAGCCATTAGGACTTTAAATTCCATTGGATCCATTAACTGATTAAAATATAATTGGACTATCTTGCTATCATCAACAATTAAAACAGTTTCGCGGTTCATATAAAAGTTTCCTCGTCTAAAATTTTCTTATTATAACACATATTATAATATATGCTATCTACTTAAGTTACATATTGGTGATATTTCAAATAGTGTAGACTACCTCAATAATATCCTCCTGTATAATTTCTTTCACTTGAATAAAACTTCCAGTATTTGCAGCCATAAACTTATATAAATGGTTCCAATAATAAGCCATAAATATTTATGATTGTCTATATGAAATTACTTAAAGATTATACTAAAAGCACTAAATAATGTATTTTGTAGTTATTTGTATTCTGTGGGATAGAATTTATAAATTCTTACTTTTGGAACACGAAGTACTCATATTAGCTTTCAGTGTTCCACAAAGTGTTCAAAAAGTAAAAACTGCAAAATTCCATAAAGCTTAAGGGATTATGGAACAAATAAAATCACCTTTCAAATCAGTAGTAGGGGAGAGTATTAATTTTCAAGAGAATTGTGATTAATAATAATTTATTTAATTCTTGATAGAACTTTATTTATAGGTTCATAGGATGCACTCTTCAAAGAAACTTTATTTGCATAAAATTTAAAATTATTAACGACTACTTTTATCTCTTGTATTATCTCTAAAGCATTACTAATATCATGCTTTTTAGCAAGTTTAATCAGTGTCTCTGAAGTCGGTTCTTTGCCTAAACCTAAATATGTAGTACTATGCTCTCCGCCTGGTCCATATGAAAATGTTAAATCATAAGCAGGAGCCAATATCCATCTACCATCTTCTTGCATTAAATAAGAAAAATTCTTAGCATGATCGTCACGGTTGTGAGTAAATAGATTAAACACAGCTAATCTAAACATTTTTGACAGTTCATTTACATCTTTATTTAGATGAAGAGTCAATCCTAACAGATCATCATAATCAAGAGTCGGGAATCTAAAATCACTATGTGTTAATCCAGCTACAGAGTGTATATGAATTCTATTATCCCCATCTCTATCAAATCTTTTAGTGGCAAAGTAACTATTGTTATTAGAAGCGAGTAGGATAGTATCACTCATTGTAATTCCAGCATCTTTAGCCATAAGAGAATAAGCATACTCAATCTTAGCTATATCTTGACTATCATGTGATGATGGGAATTTTACCATCCAGTGTTGATAGTTGCTTTGTAAATTTTGTGCACCATGAATGATACTTTTTTTATCATCGCTAAGTTGAATCATAATTTTTGGCCTTGCTCCAGCCGATGAACCTCCCATAGTAATAAGTTCATCAAGCATTATTTGGCTATCGCCTTGAAGTATCTCTTTAGAAGCTTCCGCTAAATCATCTAAAACAACTTCATCAGAAGTAGTACTTTGAAGCTCATCTATTATTGGTTCATAGGACAATGCACCTATTCCATATTTACCAATATAACTTAGTCTATCTAGTGGAGTAATGTCAGAGTAATCAATACCGCTATTTAGAAAATGTCTATCAAGCAATAACCTACCCCAACCATCAGGAAGTGAATCCCCAAATAATCCATATAAACCTTCAAAAACATTGTCGTCACAAACAAGTACACCAGATCTTAAAGGTACTTTATAAGGGGATAGTTCAAGCTTAGAATCTAAAAACTCTTTTTCATACTCAAAATATATGACTTCATCTTTATAAGCTAATCTACCAACACTAATTTTTTTACCTCTTTGATTTAAAAATACGTTTACGGTTTTTATACTCATTTGATTTTGCCTCTTTTAATAATTACTTTTTTATCTTCTTGTTGTATTAGTTCATCTATAGAAGAGATTTTTTCAGAAGTAGCAGTTGCTATATTCACAAAATCGTCTAAGCACTCTAGAACTACAGCCAATTTTAAAAGGGATTTTAAGGAGATTTCACCAGAACCCTCAAATCTCTTTACACTGCCAAGACTTACTCCACTCCGGGATGCCAGCCCCTCTTGAGTAAGTTCTTGTGAGAGTCTTAGTTGTTTAAAATTATCTTTTAAAGATTTCATTACTGATGAAGGTGTTTTTATATTTATAGATAACATATTAACTCTTTATGATTATATATTAATATTATAGCTAACATATTATATAACAACTCTACTATATGTAGTAAAATATATTTTAATTCATTCAAATTACCTGCATCAATATAATATGGGTAAAATATTCTATTAATTACCCAAATTGTAAAGTTAGTTTTAAAATGGAAAAATGAGAATTATATTAAGTAAATTATTGAAAAAAATATAAATAACTTGAAGAGGGCAGAGGATTATTTTCAAGAGAATTGTGATTATGTTAACCATATACAAAAACAAATATACATGTAACTCTATCTAATTACTCTTCTAAAACATTGCATATTTTAATGCCACTTATGGCATAATATAGTTTAAGGAGTTGTTATGAGACGTTTAGACTTAATAAATCAAATCATTATTAGAAAAGAACAACTACACATTACGGTAGAAAATCTTGCCAAACTTAGTGGTGTAGGTGTTAGAACTATTAATAGACTCTTGAAGAATGAAGATGTTAAGCTAAGTACAGTTGAGCATGTAACAAACTTTTTAGGTTTAGACTTTGCAGGTAATGAACAAGTATCAATAAGAGACTTAAAGAAGCATAGAGCCCATGAGAAAGCTTTATTTTTAGCTTCTATTGTTCAAGGTATATCGGCTTTAGAAATGCAAGGTCTAGAAGATGATAGTTTAAATACCATTATCGCCTCTTATGAAAAAGAGTTTCTAAGTGGAAGTTATCAAGATACACTTTGGGTAGCCTAAAATGATACATTCTATGCAGCCTATAGATGATGCTACACCTCTTGACGATATATCAGGACTCAAACTACCAAGTGACAAGGTCTACTCGCTCAGAGAGATCTATGTTGCAGAGGCGAATAACATAGCGCTTGCAACACTAAAGTACTTATCAGCACCACCATCCAAAAAAATAGCATCTTTCTCTTACGAATGGTTATCATCACTTCATGAAGAGATGTTTGGTAATGTGTGGAACTGGGCTGGAAAATTTAGGCGAGTTGAACTCTCCATAGGCATAAAAGCTTATCAAGTACCGACTGCATTAAAAGAGTTAGCAGATGATTTAACTTATTGGGATAATAATAAAACATTTGATATCTACGAAACTGCAACTCGTATACATCACAGAGCAGTGCAAATTCATCCATACAAAAATGGAAATGGTCGTTGGTCGAGAATGTTAGCAAATATCTATCTCAGACAGAATGGCTCTATGCCTGTGAAGTGGCAAGAAGATTTACTCTCAAAAGAGAACCCTAAAAGAGATGAATATATGCAAGCACTTAAAGCTGCTGATGGTGGAGACTATAAAAAGTTGATAGAGATGCATAAAATTATCTACTGAAGTAACCAAGTAAAACAGCTTTTAAAAAAATAATTATCTGGAAACAATCTAGCCATTCTCAAAGCTGCTACATTTTCATCTTTAATTTTTGATGCTCCTAATATGCTGATACTAGGTATGATAAGCTTATAATTTAAAGTTTTAGAAAATACTATATAAACATCATCAGAAATTCGATGATTAAAATAGTAAGCAAGTGTAGTACCTCCAGTGAAGTAGAGCTCACCATTAAATATTTCATTGTTAGAAATTTTTTCTAATGCTTCTTTTACCCTAGCAGTCATTGATTAGACCAAGTAACTGTTTGTAGATTTGGTTTTGATTATAAGTGTCTTCTAATGGAATATCTATCCCGCTGGTTGATATAAAGCCTTTTGCATACATTTTTTTATATTTATCATTTAATACATTTTAAACCAAGTTCTTTCCATACTCGTAACTGGAGTGGTAACTTATATGCATAGATAAAATTTAAATGTTGCTTTTAGATTTTTATCAAGTAAAGTATCAAGCGCTTTAAGCTATCCAATTTTTTCAGAAATTTGTTTGTTTTAGCTAGGAGTCTGAAATATTTGAAAAATAGCTCATATCTGCCATAGAATCATTTTTCTTGTTGACTCATACATTATCATTACTTAAACATAGTTCTTGCCTATTTAACAGCGTGTTGTTATTATTTTTACTACATATTAGAAATTTAACAAACTGAATTCCCAGAGCCGTCAAAACCGTATTTCCCAGAGCCGTCAGTTTTTTTTATATTTCAAAACTGACGGCTCTCTCAACTCTATAAGAGAAGCCATATTTTTGCTATTTTCCCTTGGCCTTAGAGCGTCTGTGAAAACTGAATTCCCAGAGATGCCAAAACTGAATTCCCAGAGATGCCAAAACTGAATTCCCAGAGATGCCAGTTTTTTTTCATATTTCAAAACTGGCATCTCTCTCAACTCTATAAGAGAAGCCATATTTTCACAATATTTTTGCTCTTTTTAGACCATAGACCAATACAATATGTCCTATTCCTAAAAACCGTCCTGCTAAGTTGAAAAATTATACTATGATTTTAAAATAACCTATGCCCTTTTAGGAGCCCCAAACAAAATGAGTAAAATTAAATTTTTCATCCACTCAATCTTATTTCTACCCGCAACGATAATACATGAACTACTTCATGCTTTTATAGCAATTATTTTTATGTTTTTTGACATTATTATCAACATGATTAGAGCAGCTATTCATATAAAAACGAAACCAATCGTCAAAGTGGTTGGCTTCAATTTAATACCCAATCATGAAACGGGAAACTTAGGTTCAGTAACCTATATGAATGCTTCTCCAACACAATCAATTTTAATAAACCTAGCTCCACTTTTGTCACTTCTCATAATGATTTTTACTGCAATATATCTTCAGTACGTATCTATAGAATATGTAAATATTTTAAATTTTTCAATACACAACACATACGAATATAAGCACCAAGACCTCATTGTATTTTTCATATTTATTCAACTATTCATAGCCTCGAAACCTTCAAAAACAGATATAAAAAATGCATTCAGGGAGGTAATTTCATTGAATTTTATAGTCGAATTGATATTGTATTCAGTAATAATTTACGGATATTTATTGTATTTAGATGGGGAATTAATAAACTTTTTTAATGGAATTGGGATGACTTTTGTAGACAAAATTAGAACTTTACAGTAGATAAATCGATGTAAAAATAGGCTAGTAATTACTAAAAATTCTTTAAATTATTGCCTACAGAGTGTTGAATTTTCTTCCATTCAAGATACTATTTTTATAGTTTACAAGCCTATTTTCATTAAAAAAGCTCGAAATTTCAGCACAAATTATCTTCTTTATTTACTTTTTTACTTAAGTTATTTTGAGCCATGTTTCTGATTTATCTGACTCCTTTTTCATTCTCCATACCAATCAAAACTACACTGTTTTGATCTCTTAAACCTTCTATATTTTTTCATTTTAAGCTAAATTTTAATAGCCTTTTTCTAATAATTATATTGATATGACGCTATCTATAATCATTGAATAATCAAGATAATATGTTGAGCAAGAGTTACCGAATATACTATTTTCTTCAAATAATGCCCTTACTAGAAAAGGAATATACTATATTTAGTACAGAGAATATAATAGTTTTATATTTTAACTCGTCCCTTGAGACCTATGAAGAAGAACTAGAATTTTTGAGTCAAAAAGACGCTTTTTACACAATAAAAGAGTAAAAATGTATTGGATTTCTTACTTTAATTTATCTATTATATGCTCAAATGCACATCAATAATTACTTTAACTATACACATCTTGTAGAGTTTTATTACCTTTAATAAGTAAAACATATTACTGAATTAATGAGAAAAACTCTTACATAAGTATCGAATGTTTTAAATAAATCACATAAAATATTATAGTAAATTGCAAACCACACATGATGTTACATGTAATTTTAATACAGTAATCACAAGTCTATAAGAAATTATTCACAACAATATCTTCTATTGTTTTTATCTCATGAGCAGTCAATTCATCAAAGTATTTCTCTTTTTTGTTTTTAGAAAGCTTGTGTTCATTTTGCAAAATATATGTTATTAAACTTTTCAATTTATTCTCCGGCATCTCGATAATTTCATTAATTTCTATGTATGCTTTGTCAAATGAATTTAGATATTTTAATTCATTTGGTAGAGTCTCTTTGATAGTTTTTTCAACGCATGCAAAAATGAATTCACAACTTGAAGTTGCATCAAAGTATCTATATAAATCCTCTGTATTGTTTAATATTTTAACGTTTCCATTCTCTGTAGCCTCCCAATTTATCATCTTCATTAGTGGGCTAGTATGTTGAACTAATATGTCACGATACCTTTTAATATTATCTAAAATGACAGTTGAGATTGGAAAAATCATCCCTTTGGGATAAAAATTTCTATTTGCTAAAACATGATGTATTAAATACCTATGTATCCTTCCATTTCCATCTTCAAGTGGATGTACATATACAAATATAAAAGCGATAATAGTCGCATGTAGAATTGGATCAATTTCATCTTCAAGCAATTTTTGCTCTAGTTCTATCCAGTCGTTCATTAATTCTAAAATATCTTTACTATTCGCACCAATAAATTCAGGGATGGGGTAATTATCTCGATCTCTATCACCTAAAAAGACCTCTTCTTCTCTTAGGCCTATTTTAATAAATCTCGAATTTCCTAAAAGAATCGAATGAAGCCGTTGTATCTCATTTATACTCAAAATTGTTTTGCCAGCTTCATTAATAATTTTACCCCAGCTTTCAATTCTATTTTTAGCTGGTCGCTCCCCTTCTATCTCAAACGATGCTTTGGAATCTGACAATAATAAAAAACTAGCCGCTCTTTTGATAAGTGAATTGCTAACAGATCCTAAAACATTCGATATTTTTTTATTTAAATTCGAATCTAGGTAGTGTCGTAACTTCTCTGTTTTTCTAATAATTGGACATAATTTAGCAGTTCCAATCAAGTTGTTGTTTATCTTATGCCTTTTAGATTTAATGATTTTTTCGCTAATAATATATTTTTTTACGTCGAGAAGATCATCATACTTGCCAACAGGAAGATCCTTGAGAGGGAGTCTTTTATTTAACAAAAATTCATACAAAAACCATATTTTTTTACTTAAAATACGTTTTGGATTTATGTCGATGCTTTGTGATATTTCTTGTAAGGGATATTGTTGGAATATTCTTTTTAAGATAAGTAAATCAATGTATTCATGTTTTAATGCAAATTCTAAATGAGAGTAAGCTATATCTTCAACCATTAACTGCGCATCATATATAAGCCACTGACCCTTATGAATAGACTGTCCTGCTAATCTTTTTTGGCTAATGCAGCATAATTGTCTTAAAGGTAACTCTAAATTAAAATGATTTATCAACCATGAATACCCGATAAGTTGGCATGAATTAGGTAATATTTGATTATTAAATGTAATACCCATGTTAAGAAACCGCCTTTCTGGGATTTTATTAATTTATTCGGGAATATATTAAGTTAATAAATATATATCGGGGTTTTATTAATTTTAATGCAGTATAACATAAATTTCGTGATGTTTTAGGGATTTTATTTATATGCGTGAATTCTCTTGAACTATGCCAGTATAAGTAGATTGAGTACTTCCATCTTAAATAACACTATTGTAACAATCATTTTATATCTTTCAATCCTCCTGTAGACAACTCTCAAAAATGCCAATACTTTGAGAGTGTTTACTGTCCATTAGAACCGCTCCCTTCTGTAAAAAGTGACTTAATAACAAAAAGTAAAAAATAAGCATCCATTTTTGTAATTAAGTCTAATGGTACGATTAAATTTTTTAATCGTACCATATTTGGTGTGGTACTCGCATATATTTATCTCAAGGAAAAGGTGTTTTTACAATCGAGTTTCTCATTCTGTGAAATTTTCTATAACTTTAGTGGTATTTTCTCAATCTAATAATTCACTATACTTAAATATTCTAGCCCTCTTTACTACTAACGTAACTAAAAAACACTCTATATATTTTTAAAAAGTTGCTCCTCCACTCTTTTATTTCATCTTCATTTAAACATCTGTTATCTGAATGAACGAATAGATTTTTTCTATTTTTTGTGGTGGCGCATTTGTATATTAAAATTGGATAGAATATATTTTCTAGTTTGAATCCTTGTGATATAAAAAAAGCGTTGATGCTCCTTTGAAAACAGATTCTATCCTCTTCATCTCTAAATTTTAATACTTTTGAGTTATAAATAAGTTCTACTCCACAAGTAGTCAAAGATATCTCAACTTGAATTTGCGCTTCTATTAATTCATCACTCTTTGGTAGTATTTCTTTTAGGTATATCTCTTTATCTTGCTCTACTAATTTAGCTTGATAGAGTGGAGTGTTATAGGGATCTTCAAAGTCATCTATTTGCATATTATTCTCCTATTGCTATATATAAGAACTATACAACTCATCTAATATTTCGTCAACCCTGGTTGCTCTTTTTTACTAAAGCACATATAATGCATTTATAGAATATAAAAATAACTTTTTTGTATTATGGAGTTTATATGAGAGAGATAATTATCTTACTGCTTTTGATAGTTACAACTGCTATATTTAAACTTTGGGGAGCACTACTTATTACCACACTTTGGTTAGGCTTCATACTTATTGTACTCAATAGCAACTACTACTCCAGACTCAACAGATTCTTTGAGTCTGTATTTTAAGGCTATATACTCTTTTTTACTCTTCTATAATCCTCAATATCTTTGAGCTATATTCACACCCTTCTATGATATAAAACAGTGAGGGAAAATATAGTGCGTCACTACTCTTCTCATAGTTCATATCTGTTTTCTCAAACCCTACGAGGTTTAATTGTTTTTTACAAATCAGTGCCAAATATTGCTGGAGTACCTCACTCTCATAATTGATAATCTCTGCTTCTAGATTCCGATCATTTGGGTATGTAATTGAATTATTTGCATACACCCTCTTATTAGCTATATCGACGCTAACGATATGATTCTCATCTATACTTAGTAGTGTGAAGTAGCCCTGCTCTTTTATATCTACATCTATCTTATAGCTTCCACCACTTAAGATGGTATCGCCTACAGAGAAATGCATCTCAATTACCGGGCTCTTTTTCTCAAACTTTAGTTTTAAAACATCGCTATCATTGAGTGCAATAGTTTTATCTGCAAGATGCAGATAAACTCTTTTATTATTAATGCTCACTCTATAGTCTGGTATATACCCTAAAGAGGCTTGCAGTTCCTCTGAGAATAGTGTAAAGTAAAGTGGATTATTCTCACTCATCACATCTCTAAAGTTTTCGTTTTTTATAGTCTGCTCTACCCATTTTAGTTTTGTATCAAAGTAAGATTGCAGCGCTACGAAGTATCTATTGTTGTGAAGCTTTGATTTTAGAATCTCCACATTATTAAGTTCGACTCCTTTTACTCTCTCATATATGCTGCTCTGACTATTTAAGTTAATGCTCTCCTTTTTGCTTATTTCATTTAAAGTGAATCTACTTGAAACAGTGATATTACTCTGTGCTGCAAGATCTGCTCTTGCTGCTGTTTTTGCATTTTCAAGAGTATCACCTGATCCATACCCTATCTGATATCCAGCTGCAACACTCATTGCTCCATACCACTCAGGTAAACTTCTCTTTTTTACTTCTAAGTTTGTCTGCGAGCATGCGCTAAAAATAAAAATGCATACTATATAGAGTGCTCCCATTTTCATAATTCTATCCTCCTGCTCCCTTGTAAGGTAGGTTCTTGCTCATAAAGGTCTCCCATCTGGAGTGATTTACTTCGAACACTGCTGCGAACGAAGTTATATATATCCGCTATATTTTTTTCTCCTCTAATAAGAGACTTTATAAGGTAGTAGCTAAAGAGGCGGTGCTCTTTCTCTTTATACATATTAGAGAACTGATCATGTCGCCCGGCGGTGAGTGCAACTATCTTTTTACTTTTTAACTCAGGTGCTCTTGCTTGTAGTCTACTAGCGGCTACTCCACTAAAGAGTGTTTTATTATCAGTGGAGCCTGAGAAACAGCTATCTATGAAGGCTATCACACGAGAAGCCCTACTTCTTTGAAGAGATTTATAGATACTCTCAAGAGCCAACTTCTTATCCTCTGTGACATACTGCGCCATCTTATCTTGTGGCAGCAAATAAGGCCTATTTCCCTCTCTTATATCTGGCACACCATGACCAGAGTAGTAAAAGTAAATAGTATCTCCTTTGGGGACTCTCTTAGAGAGGTACCTTAGTTGATCTTTTATGCTCGCCGCGGTCGCCTCTTCATTGATGAGTCGTATAATCTGATTCTGGGGCACCCCGAGAGCTTTTTTAGCAACCTCTATAAAACTAAGCGCGCTATTTTTAGCATACGCGACCGAGTCTGTTTTAGCATATTTCTCTATGGCAATGAGAAATAGCCATTTTCTAGGATTTACCTCTACCGGTTTGAGACTCTTTATCTCACTGAGGAGTTC
Source organism: Sulfurimonas aquatica (assembly GCF_017357825.1). NCBI lineage: Bacteria > Pseudomonadati > Campylobacterota > Epsilonproteobacteria > Campylobacterales > Sulfurimonadaceae > Sulfurimonas > Sulfurimonas aquatica. Next base: position 24,347 of record NZ_CP046073.1, on the reverse strand, counting down.
ATCACCATGTAAAGGGGTGACTCTATATGCTATATTCTCTATAGATAAACTCTCCTCTTTTTTTTCATCTTGCTCTATAAGCTCTTGGAGTACTACTGCATCCTCTTTGAGTATCGCTACCTTCGGTGCTATTATCTCTGTATTGTAGGAGAGTTTCATACTATCTGAAGCAATACTAGCAAGATAGGTTTTAGAGTCATACTCTAAATTAAGTGATTTAAATGCTAGTCTGCTAAACATGCTACTCTCGCTCCCCTCTTTCACACCGGCTTCTAACTTATAAAAGATATCTACACTCTCTATATTCTCCTTGAGCTTTAAAATCGAATCCCTTTGTATATCTATGTTTACAAGTTGAGAAAAGTTGTTATACTGGGAGTATAGCTTGAGTTGCGCTATCTCTTTATCTACGTCATACTCTATAAATGATAGTTTTGGTTTACCAAGATATCGTGCAAGACTCTTTTGAGCATAGATTGGAATGACTCTTTGTAGGTTTCTCATTTTCTCTAAAAAAAGCTTTTTAATATTGGCCTGCTCTTCTCTTTGAAGTGCGGTGACCTTTTTAATACGCTCGTTTCTCTCTAGAACTTGCTTGTTGTAGTTATCATTAAGATACTCTAGCCTCTCTTTATAATTTTGAAGCCTAATGTTATACTGCTCTATCGCTTTTTTATCTTCAAGCTCTTTTTGTTTTAGAAGCTTCTGCTTTCTTGAGTTATACTCCTCTTTAGTCTCAAACTGTTTTCTTTGTACCTTCTTACTCTTTCCCAAAACAGGTTTATTTGGCTTTTTTGGATAGATTGGTTTTTTTATAAACTCGCGGCTGAGACTCTCTTTAAGCAGCGCTGGACTCTTCATATACTCTTGCACCTGTTTGGCGAAGTCGCTCTGAAGAGCTTCGATAGGCTTATTCGCACTTATTGGAGTCTCATAGCGTCTGCTCTCTTTACTCCAGTAGAGCTCCATCGAGTAGAGCGAACTCGATAGTAGCAGCGCTAAAAGAAATCTAATAGAGGTTGTAGCGTACACGAAGTCCTCCTGCCCCACTCTCTTTATCGTTATAGTACTTAAATACAAATCCAACCTCACTCAAACAGAGTTTTTTACAATCATCAAATCTATAAGATACTCCATACAGTAAAGAACTGCTCGGTGCATCACTCTCTGGTATCGCCGTTGGAGCGCTATAGGAGAGCACTTTTTCAAACCCTGCTGTAAAATAGAGATACCTCACCTCAAAACCAAGTGTCGCTATACTCTGTAAATCTACAGCGCTTGGTCCACTATCTTCTTTAATATAAGGGTCTTGCACTGAGCCTGTAAGAGTAATGGAAACATCATCTTTATGAAGATACTCAAGATAGAACTCCGCGCCTAAAGTTGAAGTCCATCCCATCACCCCTACTCCTAGACTAAACTTCTGCATAAACTCATCAGTTTTTACTCCCTGCCAATACTCCTCTCTCTTTTCATCACATCTTTGGAGAACTTTTTTTGTATGCTCCTCATCCTTAGGAAAGAGATCAAACTCCGCTTGAACTCTATAGCCCTTAGGTGTAATTACTCGCTCTTTATACATAATGAAGTCTGCTTGATACTCCTCACTGTTAATCTCTACAGGGTAATCCTTACAAGAGCCGCCTATCTTATTTAATATCTCTTCATGCATGGCTACTACCGCCTTCTTGGAAGCCTTATCTGTCGCCGCTTCAATACTCTTTGCTTGCGCGCTCATTACATAAGTTTGCGCGTGAAGCTCCAATGCCTTTATTGCTAGTAAAAATAATAGGTATCTCATCTCTTTATCCTTTTGTGGTGTTTAAGTTATGGGTATTGTATAGCATATGAGAAATTCCCGCAACCACTAAATTGGTTGGAGAAACTCATGAAAATGCTTCTATTTAGTTAGGGTGATTTTATACGCTGTTTTAACATTATATGTACGGTAGATGTGTAAATAGTATGTTGCATTATTCTCAAGAGTAAAAGTGTCATTTATATATAAGTTTGCACTACTAAGAGTATACTGGCTCGAAGGTATGGTCTTAACAACAACTCCGTTTTCATTTATAAGGTCTACAAGTAGACCATACGTGCCACTCTCTGTCGCACTAAGCGTTTCAACTTTTACACTAACGCTTCCAGAGATATCAGAAGTGAACTTATACCAATCATTAGAGTCTAAAATATCTGTAGTTGAAATACTATTGCTTATCATCGTATCACTGCTACTTAGACTGATCTCTTTTGCGAGATGTATCTCATCATTTGGCTCATCGTTACTATCTTGTGTAAGTCCATTATCAACTGAAGGAACTACTCTAAAGGAGTAGCTTGCCGCTTTACTCTTTACTCTATAGAGTCTTAAAAAATAACTCCCTGGAGTAGTCACTTCAAATACTCTTCTATCCCATTTTCCCTCACCGTCCAATCCATATGAGAGATCCATTCTGTAGTTTGTATAGGCGATAGCATTATTATTATATATATCCGCCACTATATTTTCTCCAGGCGCACTAATGGTACCGGCTCTACTTTTAAAGAATATTGTATATTTACCAACTTTTAAATCCTTGAGGTCATACCAATCAAAATGATCGCTTATTTGCGTGGTATTGAGTGTTCCATTGACGTCATCACTAAATTTTTCTAGAGTAAGCGGTGCGGCTTGAGAGAAGGTGTCGTTATACTCGAGATCAGCGTTTTGCTCAAGACCATTGGCTACAGATGGTTCGATTCTAAATTTATAAGAGGTGGCAATCGCATCAGGCTCATCAAACCTAGCACGGTAAACTTTTATATAGTAAGTGCCAATAGTATTTGCAGTAAACTCGGCTACTACATTTTCAGTTCCCGTTGAGTTAAAGTATTCATACTGCACTTTCACCTTGCCTTGAGTAATCCCTTGAGTATTGAATACTTCTGCATTTAACAGATACACATAGCTTACATTCGTCCCACCCGCCAATGACGCTAAGTAAAGGCTATAAGTTCCAGTAGCGTTGAGATCTATTTTGTAGTAATCTACTAAGTTATCAGTTTCAAGATTCACATCACCCAATTGCGTACTAGAGATGTTAATTTCTACGGCAGCATCAAAATCGCTTGCTGCTTTAATGACTTCATTGCTACTCTGAGCAGACTCTGAACCTCCACCACACCCAACTATAAGTAGTGTAAAGATTACAAGACAATTTCTATATACAAAACGTACTGATTTCTTCATGATATTCCTTTAGCTTTTTTATCAATAAACCATACCAGATGTAGTTTGTTCCAGTTTATTAAAATTTATGACATATTATAACAAAAATTTATCATATAGGATATAGAGTAAAAATCCATTAAATAATAAAGTTAGTGAAGTAAAATTTACTCCACAGGATAATATTTGCAATCTAAGTTTGATAATGACGAGGAGATAGAAGAGTTTTATAAACTGGTCTCTAACAATGTAAAAAAGTACCGATTACTAAAGGGCATGACGCAGATGGATTTAGGTTTGGAGATAGGGATAAAATCTGTAGCGTTTTTCTCTAACTGTGAATCTCTGAGGTATGGCAAACATTTTAATATAGAGCATATTTTTAGACTCTCCAAAGTACTTGATAAAGAAATATGCGATTTTTTTTAAGAGTAAGACTTTAAAATATTGATATATTGGCCCTCTATAATATATTTATCCCTCCATTTAAAAACGAACATCGTGTGATATGCACTCTAAAGTCTTTTGATGATTAAAGACTTCATAATTTTTGATTGTCTTTGTATAATGAGAGTATGCATCCCATATTATTACCTCAATAAGTAGTATCGCTATAGAGTATCCTACTCTATTAAACTTCTTCTACTCTTGGATTGCTTTTACTCTATTAAGAATGAGTATTATGAGTAATAAAAATATAATGATGTGTGCTACTACTAAAATACCACTATTTAAATAGCTAAACTCTGCTATGCCCTACTCCTCGTTTTGGGAAGAATCTGAGAGCTCTTCATCATACTCTAGCTCCAAAGCTTGAACATTGGCAATTGCGTTGCCTGCAATGCCCTTGATAGAGCCGTACATATTGGTTGTATTGGTTAGTACTGAATCAATCTGTTTTTGTTGGCGTTTCCAGCTAGCCATTACTGAACGCTTCTGTTTATTAAGCTCATCTTGCATCGCCACGAAGCCTTCTACAATTGATTGGAGTTGCATACTGAATTCGTTACTTGTGAAGTATGTGTAAAGTAGACTCATTTTGTCTACCCTATTCTCTTGAGATTTACTCGCTTTATATATCTCTATCATTGAAGTTCTAATAAGTGCCGCGGTACCTTTAAACTCCTCATAACTACACACCCACACTCCATCTACATAACCCATTCTATCCATCTCTTTTGGCATGGCAGACGTAACTAGCACTCCAACATCTGCTCCAGCATCAAGCATGTCGTTTTTTAGTTTTTTTATCCAGTCGCTGCTAAAGGTTTTAGTGTTTTTAGACTCATAACAGATCTTTCCACAATTTGTAAAATCGAGTGTATTTATAGTCTGTATACAATCCGCTCCAAAGGCGCCTTTGCTTACCTCTTGGATGTCGTCATACTTAAAATTTAACTCTAAAAAATCCTCTATGCTCTTCTCTTGAGCTTCACCTTGAATCTGCATACTCCCCTGCTCCGCCTTGCGTTTGGCATCATCGAGTTGCTTTTTTATCTGATTTAATTGTTCGTCTTTCTCTTTAATCTTTAAAGCGTTAGACTCTTGAGCTTCTTTAAGAGCCTTACTTCTTTCTATATCGAGCTGTTTGTTAAACTCTATTTGAGAATCAGCCTTAACGCGAGACTCTATCTCTTGCTTTTCTCGTTGAAGCTTAGCGATGGTCGCCTTAGAAGCGTTAAGTTCTTGCACTTGTTTACTCTTAGCGTCTAACTCCTCTTGGAGTTGTTTGAGTTGTAAGGCATTCTCAGAGTCTATTTTAGCTTTTATATCTTTACTTATTTGAGTTTGTAGTTTAACTCTCTCCTCATTTAGTTGTAGCTCAAGTGCGTCATGGAGTTTTTTATTAAACTCTTGTTCTTGATTTTTTAATGCAGTTTGTTGAAGATGGAGTTTATCCATCGCCTCTTTATATTTAACTCTCTCTGCTTCTCTGTCTATCTCAAATTTAGTCTGTAGTTGTGAATAGAGTGCGTCTTCTATATTAATCTTTGTAGAACATTTAGGGCAAGTGATAGTTGATTGGGTAGTCATAATTTATTTTCCTTTATTGTTAGAGTTATTTTACTTAAGATCTGATCTATACTGGTTTATTTTCTCTACTAGAGCTATAAACTTCTCCTTTTATATTTTAAATATTAACTAATATAATCATCCCCATACCATACCTGCCGATATCGCAATTGCTATAAAGAGCACTATCCCCTTTATCTGCTCCATCTCCATCTCTTGTTTTTTAACCAAATGCGAGTATTTCTTCATCCCATAGAATTTCTTCGCCCATAATCCAAATAAAATAGCCGATCCCGCCAATAATATAATTCCAGTTAACCACATCTTCTTTTCCTTTTTATTGTTTAAAAAAATCTATCTATATAGTTTTTAATATCTCTATACTGAGGATATCTATTAATAAGATATATAAAACCGCCAAATATGCAAGCCGCTAAAATAATGGAGTACGCTTCTAGTAGGAAGAGCGTTAATAAGAGACTCAAACTTACAAATATAGGTAGATATAAATTCTCTGTATCTTTTTCCATAATATAAGCAACCATCCTTATAATCATAGGAAGCGTCATCAAAGTAATCACTAATGAAAATGCTAGTGCGAAGAGCGTTATATTTTTATCTGCGGCTAACACTCCCATATGATGCAGCGCTTCATTTGCGTCAAATAGCGCTCTCTCAAAATTAACCATTATTAATTTACCTCACGTTTTAGCTCTAAGCTGTAACCTTTTTTATACTTCTCTTGCAGTTTCTTCTTATATGCGTCCATTGCCTCTGTTGCAGACTTGTAGTGCTCTTTAATGACTCTTGTTGGTCTTGTGTTTTTCATGCTTCCATTTATTTTTATCAGCATATACTCTCCAAAAAGAGTCTTGCATAAATGTAATGTGTAGTATCGCGTATTATGATTCACAATTCTAAAGAGAGTTACTCTTGCATCATACATAATTTCCTCCTTTTACAGAGTCTACCTATCATTACTGTAGCGCTCTGATAATTTTATTGCTAAATAATTTGCAAATTGTCATAGATATGACTATTTAGAGCCAAGCTCATAATCAATCCCCTCAACTGGTATTTTTTTAACTACTCTATTTGTGCAGTATGGACACCATTGATTTCGTCTTTTCATATTATCTATGGATAGGACAAATGGCTTGTGATCTCTATTTGAGCAACTCCATACGTCGGGATATGTAGAACCTGTGTCTCTTTTTATTGAGAGTAGGGATACTTCTCCTTTTACTTTTGAGTGGAGATCGTTTTGAGATTGGGCGAACGCGATTTTATCCGCTTGAGATCGTTTGACGTTTCTCTTTGGCACGCATTCGCTACATCCAGAGGTTCTGCCTCTAGTTCTTAGTTTATGCATGTTCTGAAAGAAAGGTTTATGGCCTTTTACTCCACATGAGAATTTATATACGCGGTTTGAATTTGTGTAATCTGAATCTAGTAGAGAGCCATTTTTATATAAAGAGCTTACTATGCTTCTCATTTCGTCTAATTTATCTTCCTTATTACAGCTATTGCATACCCTACTCTCTTTTTTATTCTCTCTTACTAAAGAGTATATTTTATTGGAGCTAAGTTCTAAGCGGTGCTTATTCTTACAGGTAAAGCCATAACTATTATTCTCTACATCAGATCCTTCTATATTATGAGTTAGGGAGTATAGTTGTTCTACCTTTTTTATTAAGGGTGTTATGTCTTTTAATTTCTTCACTACCTTCCTACAATCAGGACACCATAGCTCTTTATGCTTATCATGCAATGTTTTTATTTTTATATAACTTTCTCTTTGCTCATGACCTTCTCTACACTTCCATAGATATTTATATGAGGGCTCATAGAGTGGGTCTAGCGCTTGAGTTATTAAATTTATATCCTTGTTATCTTCTAAAAACTTTTCAAATCCTTTTTTTATACTCTTCAAATGAGATATTTTTCTACTATCGCTTAAACACTCTTTACACCAGCCACCTTTATAAATCATATTTCTTGGCGTCATCTCAAATATAGGATGTGTGGCTTTTTTGCATTTTATACTAAGCTTTTTATTTAGGCCATGATATTTATTAGCATCCTTTGCTACCAATTTTGCTTCTTTCTTCTTTAGAAGTCTCTCTAGTACAATCTGATTTGCGGCACCCTCATATGCACAGCTTATATCTATTTTCTCACTATAGGGTGGGATTTTTATACCCTGCTTTTTACATAAGTTGCTTATATGATGAAGCAGCTCTTTGAGTTTATGGTTTTTAAACTGTTTTACTACGATGAGCTTTATGCCTTGAGCTTTTGTCTGCTCTATTTTTAACGCGTCTCGTTGCTTGGCTTTTTCACTTGAGTGCCAATATTCTCCATTGTATTCAAAGGCTATTGCTAACTCTTCATTGTAACCATCAAGTTCTAGATTTTTATCAGAGTCGGGCGATGGCATAAAGTCGGGATGCACTTTTTTAAACTCTGCTTTAAATATGTGTTCAAATATTAGTCGACATAATCTCTCCTCAAATCCAGTTACGCATATAGGGCACCACTGCTTAGCGTCTAGCTTCTCATGTGATATCTTAAAGTGATGCCCTTCTTTACAGAGGCAACTGATTTTATCCGTCTTTGTTTTATAAGTATTTCCCTCTTTAACTTGCCCTCCTCTTTCTTCCACTACTTTTATAAATTCCACAAAGCCATTTTCCATACGCTGAATATCCTTACATCTATCACACTCCTTAGTCTTAGAAAATGAGTTAAATGTGCATTTGCGAGTATGAGTGGAATTTTCTTTACATACAAACGTATATTCAGCCCTTACGCCTTTATATTCCTCAAAACTCTCTTGCATCACAAAGCCTTTGGCTTCTATCATTTCTCTGTTTTTATTATATAAGGCCTCATCTCTACACTTAGTACATATATCTTCTAGTTTGAATGGGGATGATTGCATCTTAGTTATTTTTTCTCTTAATGAGCTATATCCCAATTCAAATAGATGACCTTTAGGGCACTTAATGATATTTTTATCCTTATAAAAACGCTGATTAGTATCTTGAAGCTCAAATTTAAATGGCTTAAGTTCTTTATTTACATCCTCTACTGTTAGTTTTAAATTTGGATGTCCATTTATTTCTCTTTCTATCTTAGTGCACTTTTTACATTGATGTGATCCAGGAAAGAAGAAATTGTTCAAACTAACCTTATGATGATTACCACACTTTAAGCATTCAAGTAAGATTCTATCTTTAGTATTAATGATTGAGAAGTCTCTATATCTCTCATCAATTATTTTTGCGGGATGTTCACTGTTTTTTTGCATATCTTCATCTACATACTTCTTTACTTTTTTATTAGATAAACCTTGCTCAACTAGACATACTGTGCAGTGACCGGTATTTCCATTTGCATCTGAACGTAGGTAACGCCATTTAGACGTAAATTTGAAGTCATCGTGCTTTTTACAGATTAGCTTTATGTCTGTAGACGCGTCTGTAACTATGGTGTCTAGCTTTTGGGATGGGTCTATTGAGTATTGTGGATGTCTTCTCTTAATACGTTCATCAATCCCCTTTAATTTAATTGGAAATATCTCTTCTAGCGTTTCTTTCATTACCTTGTTCATCTTCTATCCTTTTCATATGATAAATCATATTTATTTTTAATTTAAACACTCTATAAGGTTGTTTAATTCTTTAATAGTAACTTATTACAGTTACTGTGTCAACCTTTATATAACTTATTACAGTGTTTTTATTATATTTAACACTGCTATATGTTATAATCTTTCTCTAATAAGGGTATTGATGGAATATAATGAATTAACTGACAGATTAAAAAATCTTGAGATGACTAAAAAAAAGTTTGCTGAAATTACCGGTCAGGGTGTTACCACTATTACAAACTGGAAAGGTGATGGTAAAAAAATACCTGCATGGGTTGATACATGGTTAGATAATTATGAAAAAGCTCAGGCATATGAACTAATTAAAAATAAAATTCTTGAGTTAGAAGCCCGCAATTAAACTCGCCATATAAATTTTATTATAAACTAATTATTCTCTATTAAACCCTATTTTAGGATAATATCTTGAATATATAAGTAGCCAATTTACTCGCCATATATTATGATATAATTATAAAAATATCTTAGAGGTGAGAATATGAGCTTTACACCAATTGCGCCAACCGATATAAAAGGTAATATAGACTCAGCTCTTTTAGATAAAGCAAACAAATTACTTATTGAAGCTGCCAAACTTGAAGGATCTCATACCCCTCAAATACTCCAAGCGGTTAAAAATCTTTTATATAGCGTAAATAGTTATTATTCAAATAGAATAGAATCAGAGAGCACTCATATTATTGATATTGAAAAAGCAATGCAACAAGATTATTCCAAAGACATAAAGAAAAGAAACTTACAGATCCTCTCACTAACTCATATAGAAGTACAAAAAGAGTGCGAAGAGTATTTTAAAAATAATCCTTCTACATCTGCCTATAATAAAGAGTTTATACTAAACATTCATAAAAGCTTTTATTCTAAAAATGGTATGGAACCTTTTTTAGATGTGACTCATGATGGTATGCATGCCAGGATAACTCCAGGTAAAATCCGAGAACGCGATGTTAAAGTAGGAAATCATCTAGCGCCTAATCCAAATAAACTTGATAACTTATTAAATGAATTTGAGCATCTATATAATAAATCTTTAAACACTAGTCATGCCGTGCAACTAATTCATATACTCTCTTCACACCATAGACTCATGTGGATACACCCTTTTTTAGATGGAAATGGAAGAACAGCTAGATTAGCCCTTAATAGCGCATTATCCTGTATGGGTATGAGTGGTTATGGATTATGGAATATTTCTCGTGGGCTTGCAAGAAACTCGACAGCATATAAAAGTAATCTTTCTTATGCTGATATGCCAAGACAAGGTGAAAGAGATGGTAGAGGTGCTCTCTCTTCTAATTCATTAGCTCGTTATGTAGACTTCATGTTAGATATCTCATTAGATCAAGTAGCTTATATGAATACACATCTAAAACTCAATTCACTTACAAAAAAGATTGAGCTATATGTGAAAAGAGTTAATGATGGTCTTCACGGAATAGATCCCCTGCCTAATCATAGTGAGAAGATATTTAAATATTTACTTCTCAGTGGTGAGTGTGCAAGAGGTAAAATACCTGAGATAATTGGTATGAAAGATAGAACAGCATCAAGAGTTATAGCAGAACTCTTAAAGAGAAATTTTATAGAATCTGATAGCAAAGCAGGTCCTATCAGACTAAAAATAGGGGCTTCAATGGCTTCTTTTCTGTTTCCTATGCTCGTTCCTGAGGCTGAAGAATATTAATTAGCGACTTGTATATTTTACTTCCTTCAGCCAATATAATACGAAGTCATTTTATATTCTATTATTTTTTCAATATTAAAATGTCATAAACATAAAACGAAGTCATTTAAGTGCATTTTTCAGTCTTTATTAAATTACTTATTCCCAGATTACGAAGTCATTTAAGTGCTTTTGCTTTCTATAAAGATACATTTTATTTAATAAACGAAGTCATTTAAGTGCACTGATTATCTATTCTAGCTAAATATATTTCTTATGTAACGAAGTCATTTTATACTATTATTCTTTGCTTGTGTGAGTCTTTTTCTAAGTAATACTAAGATATTTAGCGGATTACTACATAAAAAAGCCCAATTTTTCTTTATAAAACGAAGTCATTTAATTATTTTTTACGCAATATTAAAAAAAAAACGAAGTCATTTAATACAAATAAGAGCTTCTCATACTAATTATTAACACTAAAAAACTGATTTTTACTATTAATATATTTGCCATTAATTAATTGATTATAGAGACTATATTTAAATAAAAACGAAGTCATTTAATAGTGTATTTCCATATAATTCTCACTAATTTTACTAGTTAGCTTATATAATATGCATTATACATCTAGAAAATATCAATATATTCATTAAAACGAAGTCATATTATAGAAATAGTATAAATAACCGTAGTCATTTAATTGTAAATGCGAAGTCATTTAACTACTCGCCGTAGTCAATTAAGTATATTGCGAAGTCATTTAAATGAAATAACGAAGTCATTTAATTGCTTTTGTAGGTATTTATAGAATATTATAGATATATTCTATATAGATGAGAACAAGATAATATCTTATTTATTATCTTTGCTCTCAATTAATTTCTTATTTGGATTTCCACTCATAAATGTAATAGAATTTTCAAAGCTATTTTTACTGTAAATTAATTTAGATTTTGGTTCAAATACAATTCCATACTCTTCTAATAATAAAACATTATCCTTAATTTCTTTAACAGCTTTTTGTTTCATGCGTACTGACTCCAAAGGGAAACCCACTGTTTTTAATAAAATCAATATGTCCATCGAACTACTAACTGAATGTGTCCAGAAGAATCTAATAATAGATTTTAATAAAGCACTTTTAACTTTTAATAGCTTTGGCAACTCTTTTTTATAATTGATTGTTAATTGTTCTTCAAAAAAGTTTCTATATGCTGGAGTAAAAACTAATCCAAATGAATTATGCTTTGTACTAAATGCATGTGAATCAATAATACTAAAGCTATAATAGTCATCAGTATTATTTTGTTTAAACTCAATGGAACTATTCTGAATCTCGTCTAACTTGTCTTTTAACCATTTTGTATTTGTATTACTTTTTCCACTGTAAGACTTCAAAATTTCTGTCGTAGAAAAGTATACAGCAATTGCTCCACCTTCTAACTCTTTTACTTCTTTGGCATCTGTAATAATACAGTCCAATAAATCTCTATGCGTTTGAGTTAAAATATTACCTTTTATAATTGTTTTACCCCAACTTGTTTCAATTGTTCTTTTTCTACTGTTTGCTAAAAAATCTTTATATGTTTTAGAATTAGCAGATATCTTATCAATAGGTGCGAATATTCCTGTTCGTAACTCATTAGCTGTAGTTAAAGTTTTTTCAAATTTTCTTATAACATCAAATTCTAATGTTAGTTGAGTTTTCTTTTTCACTATTTGCCCCAAACAGCATATAAGCTTTCGATTTCATGTTGTAACTTTTCAATTTTATTCAAAACTTCTTTATTCTCTTCACTGCTGAGCATTTTAATATTGATGTCTAGTGCTATCTTTGATTTACTTGTTTTAATTGTTGCCACTTCTTTTGTCTGTGTTTTTTGCTCTAAATAATTTATCTTAATATATTTTTCTGCTTCACTTCGTGTAAGGTTTTTCACATACTTATATACTGTTAACATGGTTTCAACATCATCAAGTTTATTTAATAATAGTAGAATATTTATATCTGTATAATTATCATCTTTTATTACTTGAATTATCGAAGTTGGTAATTTTAAGATGTTCATTAATTTCGATACATAACCTTTTGACAAACCAACATATTCGGCAAGTTTATTTTGGCTTTCAACAATATTATTATCTAAAATATTTTTAATTGCAATCGCATTTTCAATAGGATGTAGATTTTCTCTCATTAAATTTTCTGTCAAAGACAAAATTGCTAAATCTTTATCTGCTATATCTTTTAGCGTAGTCGCCTTAATGCTATCTCTACCCATAATTTTAAATGCTTCATATCTTCTATGCCCTGCAATGATAATATGTTTACCATCTTCGTTCTTCTCTGTAATGACAATTGGTTGTAATAGACCATTTTGTTCTATAGATGATATTAATTCATTTAATGAGTGCACATTAATATCTATTCTAGGTTGAAACGGATTGTCGATTAAGAGGTTCAGTCCTACTTCAATTAAATTATTACTATCTTCAGTTACAACTTTAGTTGTAGCTTTTTTTATTAAAGGAGACGACTCTGCAATTGTCTTACTCATTTCGGATGTTATTCTATTTCTTTTTTTTGCCATTTTTTAATCCTGCCTTTTTTTCAATTTCTTTTATTAGTATTGATATTTCTTCACTAGCCTTACTTTTTTTATCTAGTTCTCTAACACTAAAGCCATAACCAATCGAGTGTTTGTAATCAGATCTAAACCTTATTACTGTATCGCACAGTTTAAAGTGTTCTATTTCATTTATAAAGTCAACTATGTCTGAAAAATCTTTTAGTTTAGGATCAATTTTATTTAATACTACATTTACTCTGACTGTTTCTTTTTTTATTTCTGAGAGCTCTTCAAGAATTGTCTTAAACTTTTGAAGTCCAAATATTTCCATATAGTCAGATGATACAGGTGTTATAACAAAGTCACTCGCTATAATTGCCAATCTGTTTAAGTCAGCATCGTAACCACCTGAATCTATAATAACCAAAGTGTCATCATCAATTGAGTTAATAAAATCTTCAAGTTTATTACGTTCATCATCGGTAAAACGAACGATTTCAAGTGGGTCTTGTCCATATTGCATTCTTAATCTATTAGTCATAGTAACGGATTCTTGATTATCTAAATCTACAAATATGAATTTCTTATATCCATATTTCTTATACTTCTTGCCCATCTCAACGGCTAAATTCCATGCCATTGTACTCTTACCAGTACCACCCTTTTGATGTGCTAATGTTATAATGTTAGTTTTCAAATAAACTCCTATCTGTCAATAACTTTATTTTAATTTTTAAAATTGTACAATTATAGCAATTAATTTTTAAAATACAAATAGTTATATTTTTACATTAGGTGTTTCACATGTGAAACACCTGGAAATTTACAAAAAGAGTAATGAATGCAAGAACAAACATACGATACAAATCTAGAAGCAACAGTTATATCAAGTATTATATATTCCCCTGCTCTTCTAGAAACTTACTCTTCAAAGATTACAAAAAAGCTATTCTTTCTTCCAATGCATATAAAAATAGTGGATGTTATTTTATCTCTAAATTCTGCAGACAAAATCATTGATGAAGAGATAATTCGAAATAAAATTGGTCATGAATATGAAAATGATTTAATATATATTCTTACAAAAAATCCAATAAACAGATTAGATGACTATATTGAGATACTGCAAGATTATAGTATCAAGCGTGATATGCAATCAATGGCAATGGATATCTCTAAAGGATTACAAACAAGCATTACGGGCTTAGAATTACAAGCTAAAATAAACAACCTTACTCAAGAGCTCTCAAAATCAAATCAAATAGAACTCCTCGATATCCAAAACATAGACGACATAGAAGATAAAGAAGTTGAATTTATTTGTAAAGAGTGGCTCCCTATTCCAGTAAGAACGGTATCATTAGTTACTGCTCCTGGTGGAACAGGTAAATCTTGGTTTGTACTTCAATTAGCAGTAAGAGCAATTCAAGAGGGAAAAATAAAAAAAGCCTTTCTTTGGTTAAGTGAAGATCCAAAAGAGATAAGCAAAAATAGATTTAACAAAGTCTTTGATAAAGTGCTTAGATTAACAGATCAATCGGTAAAAACTAAAATTGATATTAGTGATTCACCTACTATTCAATTCTTATATGATGATCAACGTAGAGTGGAAGTCTCTCCCCTCTTCTCTCATTTTAAAGCAAAACTTCAAGAATATGATTTAATTATATTAGATCCGCTCATTGCTTTTTATGGAACTGATGAAAATAACAATTCAAGCGCAAGAAGATTTATGCAGCTCTTTACTGATTGGGCCAATAAAGAAAGCAAAACTATTATATTTATACACCACAGTACAAAAAACACCACTCAAAGTCGTGGAGCATCAGCATTTGTAGATGCAGTAAGAACTGTATATGAACTTGACAAAGTTAGAGATAGTGATGGCAAAGAAAAAGAATCTCATAAACGTGAAGTTAAGCTCACTAAGGATAACTATGGAATAGGTAGTATACTTGGAAGCTTTAGTGTTCAAAGAGATTTATTTCCGGTTAAGATTAAGTATGAAGAGACTAGTTATAAAGAAGATAGTTTAGGAATGCATAACGACTTTTAAAAGGATTAAAGTCATGATAAAATATTTAATGCATAAACTGCTAAGTTTATTTAAACGAAGAAAATGGGGAGAGAATCCGTAACTCATGAAAATATACCAAACCACCCTACTTTTAAAGTCATATAAACGAGGCTTTAACATAATCACTAGTCAGCTTAACTCTTTACTCTCTAATTACAATATATCCATCGGTATGATAAATATATTTATACAACATACCAGTGCCTCAGTTGCCATAAATGAAAATGTAGATCCAAGCGTTAGAGATGATATGGAAAACTTTTTTAGCGATAGCATAGATGACAAACCATATTATATTCATACCTATGAAGGCGATGACGATATGCCGGCACATATTAAAAGTTCACTTCTAGGACAATCTCTCACAATACCTATAACAAATGGAAAATTAAACCTTGGCACTTGGCAGGGAATATATTTAGGCGAACATAGAGATAGTGCAGATGGAAGAAATCTTATAATAACTATTTATGGAGAGTAGGGCAGGGGTGTTAAATCACTTTGCATTTAGAGATGATGATGTGTATTATTTGAGTTCGTTTTTTGATAAAACTAAAGATGACCCCTTGGGTTAATATACTTTTCTCTCTTTTTATGTAAATAATCTCTCAGAGCTCTTTAGAGGCATTTTCTTTAAAATACACATCATAGCTGCTATAACCAAAGTTTATGCCTTTACACATATATATAGCTAGGAATAGGTGCATGTTACTTTAGATATAATTACATATATAAAAAAAAGGATGAAAATTATGAATAAATCAGAATTTGTTGAATTAGTACAAGCAAGTGGTGAATACAACACAAAAGTAGAAGCAGAGAAAGCTATTAAAGCATTTACTGAAGCTGTAGCGGTAGCATTAGCAAAAAAAGAAGACGTGTCCTTAGTAGGTTTTGGTAGTTTTAACGCTGCTTTACAAAAAGGTAAAAGCGGTAAAGTCCCAGGGACTGATAAAACTTATACTACCGAAGATAAAATGGTTCCTAAGTTTAAAGCTGGTAAAGGTTTAAAAGACAGAGTAGCAGAGGGTAAATAACCCTTGCACTCATATGTGCCAATAGAAGATATATAGATGCAAAATACTGCGTTAAATATATTAAAAACAGGAAACAATGTTTTTATTACTGGTTCTGCAGGAACTGGTAAAACTTACCTCTTAAATCAATTTATTTTTTATCTAAAATCAAGAAATATAATACCTACAATAGTTGCCCCTACAGGGATAGCAGCTTCTCATTTACAGGGTCAGACAATACACTCATATTTTAGTTTGGGAATTCGAGATTTTATTGATGAATACTATATTGAATCGATGTTAGAAAAAAAATACTTACAGACACGTTTTTCAAAACTAAAGATTCTTATAATAGATGAGATTTCTATGGTCTCCCCTGAAATATTCTCCTCAATAGACAAGATACTAAGAGCTTTTAAACAGAATGATACACCTTTTGGTGGTATACAAGTAATCCTATCTGGAGATTTCTTTCAACTACCACCCATCTCCAAAGTACCTAAAGATAAACGCTTTGCTTGGCAATCCCCATCATGGAAAGAGTTAGCTCTAAAAACATGTTATCTGCAAGAGAAGTATAGACAAGATGATAATGTACTTATTAATATTTTAGATGAGATTAGAAGTGGTAATGTTTCAACTAATACATATGATGTTTTAAATTCTAGGTTTTATAAAGAGCTAAGTATAGATTTTGAGCCAACAAAGCTATATACTCACAATGTAGACGTCGATAGAATCAACAGTGATGAGTTAGCAAAAATAAATAATAGATCCCATATATTTAAATATAAATCAGAAGGTAGTACAAATAATATTGAGAAAATATTTAAATCATCTCTCGTCTTAGAAGAGTTGACTCTAAAAAAAGATGCTGTTGTCATGTTTATAAAAAATAACCATGAGAAGGGTTATGTTAATGGAACTACTGGAGTTGTAATAGACTTTGATAAAGAGAGTAATCTTCCAATCATCAAAACCACCGATGGTGGAGTTGTCAAAATTGACTTAGAAGATTGGACCATGGAAAATGAGAGCGCAAACATAGTTGCAAAAGTCTCTCAGGTTCCATTGAAGCTCGCATGGGCGATAACTATTCATAAATCTCAAGGGATGACACTTGATGCCGCTGAAATAGACTTATCTAAAACTTTTGAAGTAGGGCAGGGTTATGTAGCTCTTTCAAGGATTAAAAATATAGATGGATTAAGATTGATGGGCTTAAACGACTCTGCTTTGAGTGTAGACCCTCTCATCTTACATATTGATGATAGAATTAAAGCGGCTTCCAAAAAAGCAAGTGATGAGATCTCCGCAGTCTCATCTGAGAATCTTCAAAATCTATTTTTAGCTTATATTCAAAGCATAGATGGAATTACAGATGAAGTTCAAATTCAAAAGCAAGAAGAGATTCTAAAATCAGCTAAAAAGCTTGTTACTCGTAGTTTGGTAGCAACTCATCTACAAACTAAAGAGATGATTGAGAGATCTAACACAATTATAGAATTAGCTGAAAATAGAGGAATGAGTAAGGGAACGATTATTAAGCATCTAGCTCTTTTAAAAGAGCTAGACCCTGAGATAGATTTAAAGAAATTTATGCCAGATGAAAAAACTGTTTTACTTGTCAAAGATGCAGTCATAAAATTAAAAGAACAAAATAATAAAGAAGATTTTTCAGAAGATGGACAACTTCGACTAAAACCCATATTTGAAGCATTAGATGGACAAGTTGCGTATGACGATATTAAAATTGCTCTTTGGTAGGTTATATCCTATTGGTAAACGATTATAGAGAATTTAGACTAGGGTACTTTTTTTGTTCCAAAAGCCCTAAGGCTTTATGGAACTTTACAATTTTTACTTTTTGAACACTTTGTGGAACACGGAAAACTAATATGAGTGCTTCGTGTTCAAAATATAAGAGGTTGTTGAAAGGAGATGCAAGTAAGCGAATAACGGTTGATTTGAGAAATAGTTACCCTTTAGGGTAGTGTTCAATAATCTGTGTCAGTATCGAGTAATTCCTAAAATTGTATCATAAATTAAGAGCTTTATCTAATCTCCCCTCAAAGTGAATTGAGAGTTGAGAGATAGTTAAGCTCCAGTTTCTAACTGGCATAGTCCATTTTTTTGAGGCATTCTGGATGCCCATATAGAGTAATTTTAATAAGCTATTATCATTAGGGAAAGCACCTTTAGTCTTAGTCAGTGTTCTGAACTGTCGATGCACAGACTCAATGATATTGGTGGTATAGATTACTTTTCTAATATCAGCTGGATATTTAAAATATACAGACAGATTATCCCATTTATTTCTCCAAGAAGTAAAAACGATTGGATATTTTTTACCCCATTTTTCTTCAAGCTTATCGAGTTCAATTTCAGCTTCTTCTTTCGTAAAGGCTTGATAGACTTTCTTCAACTCTTTTGCGAACTGCTTTTGATTAGCGGAACCTACATATTTAAGTGAATTTCGGATTTGATGAACAATACAGAGTTGTACTTCTGTGTCAGGATAGACTGAGTTTATGGCTTCAGGAAAGCCTTTTAAACCATCAACGGAAGCGATGAGTATATCTTTAACACCACGATGAGATAAATCAGTAAGTACCTGTAGCCAGAACTTAGCACCTTCACTCTCATTGAGATAGAGACCAAGTATCTCTTTCTTCCCATCAATGCCGACACCGAGAACGGTATAAAATGCTTTTGAGATATATCTTCCATCCTCTTTTACTTTATAGTGAATCGCATCTAAAAATATAAAAGGATATACTTCTTCAAGAGGACGAACTTTCCACTCTTGAAGCATAGGTATTATTTTATCTGTTACTGTACTGATTGCACCCTTAGAAAAGCCTACACCGTAAATATCTTCGATAAGCTTTGCTATTTGAGAGTAGCTGTTACCATGAGAGTAAAGAGCAAGTATTTTATCTTCTATCTCACCTGACATAGTTCGTTGATTTTTCTTTACAATCTCAGGCTCAAAACTACCACTACGGTCTCTTGGAACATCAAGTTCAAATTCACCATGTTCACTTTTCATAGTTTTAGTGGCATAGCCATTTTTACGGTTCTTTGAGATATCTTGTGTTAAATGGGAATCTATTTCTGCGGAGAGAGCAGCTTCTGTAAGTTGCTTTATTAAAGAGCTTAATGCTCCATCTTTACCACTGATACTCTTACCAGCCTTTATATCACGAGCAAATTGCTCTGCATCTATTTCTATCTTCATCTGTGTGTCCTTGAGTAATTGTTATTTTACCCGATTGACACAGATTTTTAAACGGTCCCCCCTTTAGCAACTATTTTTCTCTAATGTTTTGTTAGTATCTAAATGACCCAAGTATGGTCGACCAAAAATTTTCCATTTTGATGAACTATTATCATTTCCGCTAAATACTCACCACCAACTTTTGTAAATTTTTGCTTCCAAATAACTATTGCAGAGTTTGGTCTACGTAGTACAGCAATTATCTTTCTTTCAGCAAACAACCCTTTTTCTTTTTGGTATTCCTCACAAACTTTAGTCAAATATTCTTTTGTTACGATATTTTTTAATCTATCTGTAAAATCTTTTACATGACGTGCATGATCTATGGATGTTGATGCATCCATTAAATTATCCATCATTTCATTTGCGATAGAAGATATTTTACTTTCATCTATTTCTTCAAAATTCATTATACTTGTCCTGTATGCTAACTATTTATTCAAAGTACAATTATAGCTAAGAACATAAATTATTAGAGGCTAATGGAGTATAGGGTAAGTTCATTAACCTGTAGAGACTGTGAAAGAACTCAAAGCCACTTATAACGACTAATTAGCTAAAATAGATATGTCATATATCAATGAAAAAGGCTGAAGAATGCCAAACTACAAAGAGGGTTTAAACCGTCATCAACAACTTCTTTTTCCTCCCAGTCTAGATGAGTATGTTGATGAGAATAATCCAGTAAGAGCAATTGAGAGCTATGTTGATAGTATTGATTTAGCTGATTTAGGAGTCTTTACATCTAGTGGTGGTTCTGATGGTCAACCAGCATACCATCCTGCACTACTTTTGAAGATCTATCTCTACGGTTATCTCAATAGTATTCGAAGCTCTAGAAAGCTTGAGCGTGAGATTAAACGTAATGTTGAGATGATGTGGTTATGCGCAGGACTCACTCCTGGATATAAGACCATCGCTAACTTCCGTAAAGATAATCCCAAAGTACTCAAGCAACTTTTTCGTGACTTTGTGATGCTATGTCGTTCTGTAGATTTGATTGATGGTGCAGTAGTTGCTATTGATGGAGCTTTTTTACGTGCTAACGCTTCAAAGAATCAACTGATCTCAGAAAAAGTAACTATAAAAGATATAAAGTCAGTTGATGAGAAGATAACAGAGTATCTAGGTGCACTGGAGTATAGCGATAAGTGTGAGAGCAAAGAGACAACACCAATAGTTAAAATGGAATGTCTAAAGCGACTGAACAAACGCAAAACCAAACTAGATGCTGATCTTAATATCCTTAAAGAGCGTCAAGTAAAACAGTACTGTAAAAGTGATCCTGATGCTACCTTAATGACTAAACCAGCACATCATCTGATAGCCTATAATACACAGATTGCTGTTGATGGCAAATACAAGTTTATTGTAGCTACCAATATCTCCAGCAAAGGAGTTGATCACGATCAGCTCTACCCTATGGCTACCCAGGCCAAAGAAGCTACAGGGAATGAGCAGATAAAGGTCGCAGCTGATGCGGGCTATTTCAGTTCTAAAGAATTAAAGCGATGTATCGATGAAGGGATTGATGTCTATGTCCCCATGCCAGACAAACAGAAGAAGCAGAAAGACAAGGGGAAGTTTCCAAGAGATGCATTTACCTATGATGAAACCGAGGACTGCTATATCTGTCCGAATGACAAAGTGTTGAAGCGACAAAAAACCACCTATGAGAACAAGGGTATTAAGCGTTTTATGTATTATGGCACTCGCTCTGTATGTAAAGTTTGTCCATTGCATTCAGAGTGTATTTCAGATATTGCCAATGCAAAACGTCTGTGGCGCTGGGAACATGAAGCACTCATTACTGAACACCGTACAAAGATGAAAACATCAAAAGCCAAAGCTATGATAAAAGAACGTGCCGCACTTGCAGAACATCCGTTTGGTACAATCAAACAAAAGCTTGGCTGGAGTCATTTTCTGGTGCGTGGCAAAACAAAGGTTGCTGGAGAGAATGCTCTGATTATGCTTACCTATAATTTCAGACGACTATTAAATTTGATTGGGATTACTCTGTTTCAAAAGCTGATAGAAGCACATAAACATGGTAATCTTGAGAGTATCAAGCAAGAAATAGCGGAGTATCTAGCAGTTTTATACTTTATTAGGGCATTTTTTCGTCAAAAAATGAGTTTGAGCGTCTGAAGCTTGAAAAATATTCTTTAGCTCGACTCTTTTTGCTTATATAGGGTTAGTTCTTTCACAGTCTCTGTACCTTTTGGTACAAGCCCTTACCTTAAGAAGCTAAAGGCTTGATGCGTTCTAACTCTTCGGCCTCAATTTTTTTTGAGCGATATATATCCCAGCGTGTTTGAAGGTTTAACCAAAAATCTTCACTTACCCCAAAATATTTTGCAAGTCTTAGAGCTGTACTAGGAGTAACCCCACGTTTCATATTTACTATTTCATTAATACGTTGGTAAGGAACATGTATCGCATCAGCAAGCATACGTTGTGTGAGGTTCATAGGTTCTAAAAACTCTTCTAAAAGCATTTCACCTGGATGTGTTGGTTCTCTATGAGTTGGAATACGCATCTTTTCTCCTTTTTAATGATAATCTATTATTTCAACTTTGTCTGGACCACTGACAGTCCATATAAAACAGATTCGGTATTGTTGGTTAATAGGTATACTGTATTGGCCATTTCTGTCACCACTTAGTTTCTCTAAGTGATTCCCAGGAGGAACTTTTAGTTCATCTAGTATTATTACAGAATCAAGTTGATCGAGTTTTCTCGCAGCTATCTTCCATAGTTTATTTGGCAATCGTTTCATTGCCTGTTTACTGGTAACACCGTTAAATATATTTTCTGTTACTACATCTTTAAAAGAAACAATCATATGACATTATATCATAATATCACGGATGTCATGCTATATGCATCTAAAATTATTAAAAGGACGAACTATGAATGTAGGTTATGCAAGAGTTTCAACTTCAAGCCAAAACCTTGAGAATCAAATTGATCAGCTTAAAGAAGCAGGCTGTGAAAAGATCTTCTCAGAAAAAAGATCTGGAAAAAATGAAGCTGATCGTAAAGAGTTTAAAATTATGATGGAGTTCATTAGAGAGGGAGATGTGCTTTTTATAACAAAGCTTGACCGTTTAGCAAGATCAGTAATTGACCTACAAAATATTGCTAAGTTTTTAGAAGATAAAAATGTCGATCTCAAAGTCATTCAACAAAACATTGATACTACAACACCAGCAGGAAGATTATTATTTACGATGTTGGGTGCTATTGCAGAGTTTGAACGAGACCTTATCAATGAAAGAGTGAAAGAAGGGATTGAAGCTGCAAAGAAAAAAGGAGTTCAATTTGGAAGAAAAGCTATTCTAAATAATAAAGAGAAAAATGTCATATATAAGGAACACAAAAAAGGAAAGTCTGTAGCATGGCTATCAAAATTCTTTCATGTTGCTCGTAATACACTCTATAGAGCTATTAAAGATGTAGCTAAAAAGAAATAGTCAATTTGAATGCTTCATAATGTTCTAAAATTCAACTCTATTTGGAGCAATCCTTCCGTTACTAAAAATTGTTCCAAAAGTAAGAGAGACTGTGAAAGAACTAACCCTATATAAGCAAAAAGAGTCGAGCTAAAGAATATTTTTCAAGCTTCAGACGCTCAAACTCATTTTTTGACGAAAAAATGCCCTAATAAAGTATAAAACTGCAAGATACTCCGCTATTTCTTGCTTGATACTCTCAAGATTACCATGTTTATGTGCTTCTATCAGCTTTTGAAACAGAGTAATCCCAATCAAATTTAATAGTCGTCTGAAATTATAGGTAAGCATAATCAGAGCATTCTCTCCAACAACCTTTGTTTTGCCACGCACCAGAAAATGACTCCAGCCAAGCTTTTGTTTGATTGTACCAAACGGATGTTCTGCAAGTGCGGCACGTTCTTTTATCATAGCTTTGGCTTTTGATGTTTTCATCTTTGTACGGTGTTCAGTAATGAGTGCTTCATGTTCCCAGCGCCACAGACGTTTTGCATTGGCAATATCTGAAATACACTCTGAATGCAATGGACAAACTTTACATACAGAGCGAGTGCCATAATACATAAAACGCTTAATACCCTTGTTCTCATAGGTGGTTTTTTGTCGCTTCAACACTTTGTCATTCGGACAGATATAGCAGTCCTCGGTTTCATCATAGGTAAATGCATCTCTTGGAAACTTCCCCTTGTCTTTCTGCTTCTTCTGTTTGTCTGGCATGGGGACATAGACATCAATCCCTTCATCGATACATCGCTTTAATTCTTTAGAACTGAAATAGCCCGCATCAGCTGCGACCTTTATCTGCTCATTCCCTGTAGCTTCTTTGGCCTGGGTAGCCATAGGGTAGAGCTGATCGTGATCAACTCCTTTGCTGGAGATATTGGTAGCTACAATAAACTTGTATTTGCCATCAACAGCAATCTGTGTATTATAGGCTATCAGATGATGTGCTGGTTTAGTCATTAAGGTAGCATCAGGATCACTTTTACAGTACTGTTTTACTTGACGCTCTTTAAGGATATTAAGATCAGCATCTAGTTTGGTTTTGCGTTTGTTCAGTCGCTTTAGACATTCCATTTTAACTATTGGTGTTGTCTCTTTGCTCTCACACTTATCGCTATACTCCAGTGCACCTAGATACTCTGTTATCTTCTCATCAACTGACTTTATATCTTTTATAGTTACTTTTTCTGAGATCAGTTGATTCTTTGAAGCGTTAGCACGTAAAAAAGCTCCATCAATAGCAACTACTGCACCATCAATCAAATCTACAGAACGACATAGCATCACAAAGTCACGAAAAAGTTGCTTGAGTACTTTGGG